>JAFIEG010000128.1 GCA_020832665.1 Pararhodobacter sp.
GGGGGGGGGGGGGCGCTGCCCCCCGTCGGCTGCGCCGACTCCCCCCGGCGTATTTGGGGCAAGATGAAGGGGCGCGCTTGTGCTGTTGAGGGTTGACGGGCTGGCCTGCGCGCGCGGCGGGGTGGCGCTGCTGGAGGGGGTGGCGTTTTCGCTGCTGGCCAGGCAGGCGCTGGTGCTGCGCGGGCCCAATGGCTGCGGCAAGACCACGCTCTTGCGCACGCTGGCCGGGCTGCAGCCGGCGCTGGAGGGGCGGGTGGATGCCGCCGCTGACAGCCTGGCCTTTGCCGGTCATGCCGACGGGTTGAAGGCAGTGCTCAGTGTCGAGGAAAATCTGCGTTTCTGGGCCTCGGTCCATGGTCAGGGCGGCGTGGACGAGGCGATGGCGGCAATGAATCTGGCCGAACTTTCCGCGCGGCAGGCGCAGCATCTTTCCGCCGGGCAGAAACGCCGGCTGGGGCTGGCGCGGCTTCTGGTGACGGGGCGGCCGGTCTGGCTGCTGGATGAGCCAACTGTATCGCTGGATGCGGCGTCGGTGGCGCTGTTCGTGGGCGTGCTGCGCGGCCATCTGGCGCGCGGTGGCGCGGCGCTGATCGCCACCCATATCGATCTGGGCCTGCCCGAGGCGGGCGAACTGGCGCTGGACGGCTTTCGCGCCGCGCCGCGCGCGCCCGAGGGCTTCGACGCCGCCTTTGACGAGGGATATGCATGATCGCGCTTCTGGTCCGCGATCTGCGGCTCGCCTTTCGCGCCGGGGGCGGCTTCGGGCTGGGGCTGGGATTCTTCCTGATCCTGGCCGTGCTGGTGCCGCTGGGCGTGGGCCCGGCGCCGCAGATTCTGGCCACCATCGCGCCCGGCGTGCTGTGGGTGGGTGCACTCCTGGCCTGCCTGCTGTCGCTCGACCGGCTGTTCGCGCTCGATCACGAGGATGGCTCGCTCGATCTGCTGGCCACGGCGCCGGTGCCGCTGGAAGGGTTGGTGGCGATCAAGGCCTTCGCGCATTGGCTGACCACCGGCCTGCCGCTGGTGGTGGCCGCGCCGGTGCTGGGGGTGCTTCTCAACCTGCCCGGCCCGGCCTTTTTCTGGCTGGTGCTGTCGCTTTTGCTGGGCACGCCGGCGCTGAGTGTGATCGGCGCCTTTGGCGCGGCGCTGACCGTGGGGCTCAAACGCGGCGGCTTGCTGCTGTCGCTGCTGGTGCTGCCGCTCTATGTGCCGACGCTGATCTTTGGCGCCGAGGTGGTCAGCCGCGGCGCGCAGGGGCTGACGGTGGGCACGCCGCTGGCGCTGCTGGCCGGCATCACCGCCGGCTCGGCGGCGCTGTTGCCCTTTGCCGCGGCGCTGGCGATCAGGATCAACCTGCGATGAGCGCGCCCTGCCCCCCAAACCAGGCCGGCCCGGGCTATCTGTCGCAGCCCGTCTCACGCCCTCGTGGCTTGAGCACGCAAGCGTGAAGGAATAGGTAATTTGCCATGACAAGCCGTTCTCAACCCTCCACGCTTTGGGAATATGCCAATCCGGTCAGGTTCATGCGGCTGTCGGACTGGCTGTTGCCCGCATGCGCCGTCGCCGCTCTGGTGCTGAGCGCCATCGGGCTGATCTGGGGTTTCTTCTTCACCCCCGATGATTTCCGCCAGGGCGCAACGGTGAAGATACTGTTCCTGCATGTGCCCGCCGCCCTGATGGCGATCAATGCCTGGATCATGATGCTGGTGGCCTCGCTTATCTGGCTGATCCGGCGCCACCATGTTTCGGCGCTCGCCGCCCGGGCCGCCGCCCCGGTGGGCGCGGTGATGACGCTGATCGCGCTTTACACCGGCGCGGTATGGGGCCAGCCGATGTGGGGCACCTGGTGGGCCTGGGACCCGCGCCTGACCTCGTTTCTGATCCTGTTTCTGTTCTATCTGGGCTACATGGCGCTGTGGTCGGCAATCGAGGATGGCGACACAGCGGCCGATCTGACCGCCGTTCTGTGCCTTGTGGGCTCGGTCTTCGCGCTCTTGTCGCGCTATGCCGCGTTTTTCTGGAGCCAGGGCCTGCATCAGGGCGCCTCGCTCTCGCTGCAGCCGGGCACGCGGATGGACTGGGCCTACAAGGCACCGCTCTATATCAGCATGACCGGTTTCGGGCTGATCTTCCTGGCGCTGGTGCTGGCGGGCACGCGCACCGAAATCCGCTCCCGGCGCATGAAGGCGCTCATGGCCCGCGAAAGGATGCAGGGATGATGCCCGATCTGGGACGTTACGCGCTGGAAGTGGCCGCCGCCTATGCCGGCTCGCTGGGGATGCTGGCGGCGCTGGTGGGCTGGGTGTGGTGGCGCGCACGGCGCATGCGGCGCGCGCTGGATGTCGTCGAGACGCGCAACCGGCGCAAGGCGTGAAATTTGAGAGGGGCACAGGATGCCGAAGATCAAACTGCTTTTCCTGATCCCGCCGGCGCTGCTGGCCGGCTTCGTGGCCTTCATCGCCGCTGGCAACATGCGCGAGAATCGCGACGAGATACCCTCGGCGCGCGCCGGTCAGGCGGCGCCGGCGGTGGCGCTCGAAGAGATGCCGGGAAGGCAACTCTTCACCGATGCGCATATCCGCGACGGCGAGGTGACGCTGGTCAATTTCTGGGCTTCGTGGTGCCCGCCCTGCCGCGCCGAGCACCCGGTGCTGGAAGACCTCGCCGCCGAGGGCATCACCGTGCTGGGGGTGAATTACCGCGACCAGCCTGATCGCGCCGATGCCTTCCTCGAAGAGCTGGGCGATCCCTACGCCGCCGTCGGCGCCGATCCGCGCGCGCGCATGGGGCTGGACTGGGGCGTGGTCGGCCTGCCCGAAACCTTTGTCGTCGATGGCGCGGGCAATATCGTGCTGCGCTATGCCGGGCCGATCACCACCGAGATCGTCGAGGCGCGCATCCGCCCGGCAATGCTGCGCGCAGCAGGCGAATAGGCCATGCCCCGCGCGCCCGATGACAACGCGCTGACCGAGAAGGGCCTGCAAGCGCAGGGCGCAGGGCGTGTGCTTTTGCTGGCCTGCGGGGCGCTGGCGCATGAGATCCTGGCGCTCAAGGCCGCCAATGGCTGGCACCACCTTGACCTGCACTGCCTGCCCGCCAAGCTGCATCTGTGGCCCAAGCGCATCCCCGATGCTGTCGAGGACGCGGTGCGCGCCCATCGCGATCGCTACGAGCAGATCTTCGTCGTCTATGCCGATTGCGGCACCGGCGGGCTGTTACAGGCGCGCTGCGCCGATCTCGGCGTCGAGATGGTGGAAGGGCCGCATTGCTATGCCTTTTTCGAGGGCGTCGATACCTTCGCCGCCCATGCCGAGACCGAGATCACAGCCTTCTACCTGACCGATTTCCTGGTGCGGCAATTCGATGCCTTCGTCTGGAAGCCGATGGGCTTTGACCGCCACCCCGAGCTGATCGCCATGATGTTCGGCAATTATGAAAAGCTGGTCTATCAGGCGCAGACCGACGATGCCGCGCTCGACGCGCTGGCGCGGCAACACGCGGCGCGGCTGGGGCTGGCCTATGAGCGGCGGCTGACCGGCTATGGCGACCTGGCAGGCTTTCTGGCCCGCGCCGCCGGCAGCACCGAGCGCGAAAAGGGCGCAACGCCCCAGACACCGGCGCCCCAGCCATGAGGCGCGCGCCGCCGGGCCGGCCGCCCCCGCCGGGCAGGGCCGAAAGTGGCGCAAAGGGCGCAGGCGACAGTTGTTTCGCCGCATCGCTCGCCATAGTGTTGGGCTGAGCTTACCGGAGCCACGCGATGAGCCAGAAGCCGACCGAACCCCACGAGCCGACCGCCGCCCACCGGCTTTCGCTGGTCGAGCGCTACAGGCTGCAGACCTGGTTTCTGGGCATCATCGCCACCGCGGTGGTGCTGACCATCCTGGTTCAGGCGCGCTTCATCCTGATCTCGCTGGTGATCGCGATCATCATCTTCTCGCTGACCACCGATGCCATCAACTCCATCTCGCGGCTCAGGATCGGCAAATGGCGGATCACCAACTGGCTGGCCTCGGCGGTGGCCTTCACGCTGATCGCCACCGTGCTGCTGTCGCTCTCGGCCATCATCCTGGCGCAGATCAACACGGTGGTCACCACCACCATCGCCTATACCGATCAGGCGGTATCGGCCATCGCGCAGATGTTCGCCTGGATGGGCCCCGATACCGAGTCCGCGGTCGCCACCTCGATCCGCTCGATCGAGTTCTCGGGCTATATCCGCACCGCCGCCGGGCAGGCCGGCAACCTGCTTTCCGCCACCACGCTGATCATCCTCTTCGTGGGCTTTCTCTTCGCCGAGCGGATGTGGTTCGCCACCAAGCTGGAAAACCTGATGGGCGACCGCCGGCAGGCCGAGCGCGTCGGGCGCATCATCCGCTCGATCATCCGCCGGGTGAACCACTACCTGCTGGTCAAGACCGGGGTCAGCGCGGCAACCGGGCTGGCGGTCTATTTCGTGATGGTCTTCTTCGGGCTCGAATTCGCCGCGCCCATGGCCATCCTGACCTTCATCCTCAACTACCTGCCCTCGGTGGGCTCGATCATCGCCACCTTCCTGATCGCGCTGGTGGCCTATATGCAGCTCACCGAACCGGCCACGGCGCTTCTGATCTTCGTGCTGGTGGGCATGATCCAGTTCATGCTCGGCTCGGTGATCGACCCGATGCTGATGGGAAGGACATTGCGCGTCTCATCCTTCGGCATCATCATCTCGATGGCTTTCTGGGGCGCGCTGTGGGGCGTGCCGGGCATGTTCCTGGCGGTGCCGATCATGGTCGCCACGATGATCGTGTGCTCGCATATCCCCTCGGCAAGGCCGGTGGCGGTGCTGCTCTCGCGCGAGGGGCTGCCCGAGCTTGACCACGAGGAACAGCTCACCCGCACCGACACAGCGGAAGAATCGCGCGCGGCGGCTGAATAGAGCGCCCTCGGCCCCGCCCTCCCCTTCATCTTGCCAGAAAATACGCCGGGGTGAATGCCCCTGACCGGCGGTCAGGGGCAGAGGGGCAGCGCCCCTGCCGCCGCCCGCGTCAGCGCGCGGCCCGGGCCCAAGCGCGGGCAAGCGCCGTCAGGCGCGCGGGCCGCGCGCGGGAGCGCGCTTGCGCCACCATCACGCCAGATGCAGCGTCACCCGCCGGTTGCGGCGTCCCTTCTTCTCGATCTTGCCCAGGCTGAGCGCCCCGATCTCGCCGGTGCGCGCCACATGCGTGCCGCCGCAGGGTTGCAGATCGACCTGCGCCTCGCCCTGACCGATGCGCACCAGCCGCACCCGTCCCTGCCCAGTCGGCGGCTTGACCGACATGGTCTTTACCAGCCCCGGATTGGCGTCCAGTTCCGCATCCGATATCCAGTCCTCGCTCACCGGCAGATCGCGCACCACCAGTTCGTTGAGCGCCGCCTCCAGCGCCGCTTTGTCGCCGGGCGCTTCTTCCATGTCGAAATCCAGCCGCCCCTTCGCCGCGCCGATCTGCCCGCCGGTGACCGGAAAGGGCAGCACCACCGACAGCAGATGCAGCGCCGTGTGCACGCGCATATGGCCAAAGCGGCGCGGCCAGTCCAGCTCCAGCCGCAGCGTGGCGCCGGGTTCGGGCAGCGCCCCTGTCCCCGCTTGTTCCGGCACCAGCAGCACCGCGCCACCCTCGGCCTTGCGGGTGTCGGCGATGGCGATGCGCCCTCCTTCCCATTCCAGCCAGCCCGAATCGCCGGGCTGGCCGCCGCCGGCGGGGTAGAAGATCGCGCCTTCCACCATCAGCGAGCCATCCTCGGCCAGACCCAGCAGCCGCGCCGGGCCGGAACGGGCGTAAGGATCGGCCAGCCAGGGCGGGCGGGCGGTTTCAGCTTGCAGTGCCATGGTCTGGGCCGTGCTCGGGGCCGTGGTCGTGCTCGGGCTTTCCTTGTGCGTCATTCCATCTCCTCTCCGCCGCTGTCGCCATCTTCGCCGCTTTCGGTCGCGTCGTCGAATTCGAGCGCCGGGTCGGGCAGCGGGCGCGATTGGGCCGCCGCCGCGCCGCCGGCCACCTCGCG
>JAFIEG010000032.1 GCA_020832665.1 Pararhodobacter sp.
AAAAGCCGCGTAGGTTTTGAACAAAGAAGCCTCTCGGAAACCCGGGGCGGTTCAAAACCGATTCAGAGCGCAAGGGAGCACTGGAAATGTTGACCAGACGTTGACCAGAAATGCCCAGGATCATACACGAACGGAACACTCCCAATTTAAGTGCCTGTTTCTTAGGGCAGGAATTCGCAAAAAAAATTTCAACCTACGCTTCAATGTTTGTTCCCCGCGTAAGTCGCGCTCATTTCGGAACCCCGTCGGTGTGAATGGCGCTACCCGACGCCGGACATCAGGCCTGGATCACCGCATCCTGCGCCGACAAAGTGAGACGGGTGGCGAGCTAATCATTGACCACTTGCCTGATCTTGCGCAACGGATGCCGCGGCGGGATGAGCGCCTCCAGACCATCAAAGCTGAAAAGCGATCCGGTCGTCTCGTCCGCCCAACGGATCGTCACCCCCGCACTCGCCTCGGAAGGGATGAATCATATTCCCAAATCGCTGCCGAGGCAGAACTCTTTCGGCGGCGCGCTAAAGGGAATTTTTGCGAGACATTTGATTTGGCACTTCCCGGAATCACAAAATTCCGACAGGTTCTACACCGAACAATCCTCCCATCAGATAACCCAGAGGCCGAGCCGACGAAGACAGCGTTCCTTTTCGCTCCGGCTTTTTCCGGATAAGGGATGCGCAACAACTGTATCTTGTGTGAGGCTATCGAGGATTCGTGGATAAGCGTGGTGTGGGAGGACCGATATCGCCACTTCGTTTCCCGCTTCATCGAAGCCATGTGCGCGAATCGGCATTCGCGAAGCAATAAATTGTATGTCCCGAAAAGAAACCCTGTATGGATTATCGATTTTCCAATCGTCGATCCAAGCATCGACTACACGATTCATTGCTATCTGATCATCGCGATCTGTACTCATCCGTGCAGCCACCGCGTCGAGGAAGCGAAAAACCTGCGGGTCAGGCCGCAGAAAGAAAAAGCCGCAACATAGCACCAGTCCACGGCGAGCATGGACATCGGGCGGCCAGAATGTCCCTTGAGTAAAGACGATGGGCGTTGCGCAGGCGTCAATGTCGGGTATCGGGTCGCGAAGCCACACGGCATCGGCGTCGGAATGTATAACGGCCTCCCCGGTGGACAGGAGCTCGCGCAATACCGCGATCCGGTGCGACCACAAGGCACCCAGGCCTTGAGCGCCGGGCGGCAAGGGGCGATGCAGGACGCGGCCGGCTGGAAAAGCGTCCCGAGTGCTGTCATCGAGGGAAACGACGATAGCGCGGTCGTCCATTTCGATATTGTCAAGTGCACGAAGCCAGTTCTCAACGACAGGAATGTAGCCGGCGTTGCAGAAGGTCACGATGCGCGGTGTCATATATTCTTGGTCACTTCATTTCAAGCTTCGGACAGGTCTCAGCACCATCTCGCAAGGTAATCTTTAGCATATATCCTCTCGATTCGTCTTGTTTCTAATCTAGTTAACCTGACTTTCTCTACATCTGAACGGGATTGATCCCTGGCATGAAAATTTGGCAGGGTAATTCTGAAAACTACATCTTCGCAGAAATCTCGAACTCGGTCCATCTCCCGAATATGGAACACGTGATCAAAGTAACTTCTGTCTTGCCCGAGCCAGAAGCACTGACCAAGTAGATGGCATGCTGCCTGTTTCAACGGCGTCGGCTTAGTAGATCGCGCAATACGTTCCATCTCCCCGGATTCCAGTAGAGCAAGACATGTACTGACCGTCCAAGGGGCGAGTCTCTCGCCCAGTACCTTGTCCGTATAGGCGCTGACGAAGCGGGCAACCGGATCACGGATGATGCACCATCGGCTGTTACTGCCTGCCCCGGACATACAGAACTGCGGCTCACTCAAGGAATTGTTTGTCCAATTCCGAGGCAGGCCGACGCCGGCCAGGTTGTAGTATCCGCGGGGCGAAAAGTGCTGAGGTAAACCGCCCTCGTAATGCTTGAGCCACATACGCACAGTTGTCCCCCCGTTTTTTGGGGCGTTATAAAATTCATACTCGTTCAGAACAAAGTTAGGCATTGCGAAAATCCCTCAGTCGAGTGGATTCGGCGGGCAAGAGGGACCAGAATTTATGGTAAAGTCGCCGCGTGAACCCCGTTGACTCTGTATAAGATGACTGCAGAATTGAATGCCTCCGTGTCAGTCCCGCGCCGGAGCGCTCAGCGCACTATCCTGCGCTCGAAATATCTCCCAGTGTTTGGTGCTAACACCGCTCAACTCCGAAAAGTACCGGATATCATCTCTTAATGCGTTGAAAATGAACTCTCTTGTCCGCTGTGTCATGTTGATGGGTTTGCCTGGGCCCTTGTTAACTTCAATCGGCGGGGCAGGTGCGAACGGCGAAATATCTAGATGTTCCGCCACACGCGCAAGCACCCTGTTTGGGTTCTCTCTGAGCACATTACTGGACAGACACAATATCTGTTCGCGCGGGAACACTTCCAGCGCCCGCCGAAACTGTCGTCCGTAAAAGCCTCTACTGATATAGGAGAACCGCTTGTACTCTGCAAGATTCAAAGCATGCGCTGCAAGTCTATCCGGTTCAGCTCTTACAGCCTCATCGAAGCCGAGCGTTTCAAAACCGCGGCTGGTAACCATTGACCAATGTGACCAAGCTCGTTCGATCGGATCGCGAAATATGAAGATTAGGCGGACATCGGGATTGCAGCTTCTCAACCGCTCAAGACAGTGAGGCAGGTAAATGTAGCTTGGTGAAGAATCCAGCCGCATCTGCCCCGCACTGCGTTCAGGGAACATGGCGTAATAGGTGGCGTAATCTGGGCGAATCCAATCAACGGTCGGATCGTCGAAAAAATGCAGTTCCTTCTTTTCGCCAATCAGGATCTGCGGATGGCGTTGCAAATATTTATGCAATGCGGTTGTTCCGCATTTCTGAACGCCCCCAATGACAACTTCAACCATATGTCCATCCTCGCAACGCACAGAGCCTTCATTTGAGACAGTCTGCGAAATTCCTTTTACGCTCTCTTGAAGTTTTCTGATTGTTTGGCATAGTGTGAAGATACAACTTTTATTAACACAGCATCAAGCCCGAACCGTTGCCAAGAAACTCCTAAGATTAGTATCCAAACTCTTGATAGTCTTCCGAATAGATCTCTCTGATCATCTCGACGCTCGCTCGCGACATCTGTCCCTTCCTACCATCTACAACCGGCTCGACCCCTTTCCAGCGCGGATCCGGGGCCGGAAACTTCAGCTTGAGTCTTGTTTCCATATCCACAAGAGCCGAGGAAAAGTCTTCTAATCGGTATACCTTGTTCACCAGGCGTCGTCCTCCGGAATCGTTTATGAAGTATCGAAGAGGGAGGTGCATTTGGAAATAAGGCCACTTTGAACGGGCACCACTAGTTTGCTGCTTGTAAATTTTTTCGACGAACTCGTCTACGGATAATGCACGCTCGGAGTCGCGCGCGTACGCAACATGGTGACGATGAAGAGAAGCGACCCGTGCCTCTGGGTTGCGCACAAAACAAAATGAAAAATATGATTTGAAATCTTTGCCTTGCTCAGAAAGAACGTCCCGAACATAGGCTGCAGGAGAGTGATGGTAAAAACTGTTTTCATCCGTTATCTGAGAAACATGTACACTGGAAATTGATGAATACGGGTCGAGTAATGACCTCACAGCCCGGCTTGCTGTTCGCGGGTACGAAAGAAAAATGAAGGACTTGCTATTAGATATTCTCATGGAGTTGTTTAACCTATTCTATTGATGCGCCCGGGGTAAGAAAAATCGTATCAACGAGGATAGTCGAAAAGAATGGCGCCCAGGCAAGGCTATTCCAATCGTTTACTATATCCAAATATTTCGAGAATGTTTGAAAATCGTGAATTTAGATAATGTATTGTTTCTGGCCTCAACTTGCGCAAGTGATCGCCTGGTTTGACCTGGCGCTTGTGCTTCGATATATCTTCCCGTTCGACATTGAAATCGGCCACATTATCTAGATTCTCAGCCAGTTTCCGGGTCATCTTCAGCCCGAAAAACTCTGCTACCTCTTCGCGCCATTCATTTGATCTCTCGACCATATTTTCATACTTGAGGACTTGCATACCCTGGTGTTTTTCCAAGAGAATTGCCATTTGTTGAAATCGGTGTTCAAATAAAGGCGCCGTCTCTATTGCAAATTCGTCGATGCCCTTCGCTGCGGCGGCCTCGCGACGTGCAAGGAAGACGTCTCGCTTGAGCGGATTCTTGGGTAGACTGTGGCTGTAAGCGAGTGAGAAATAATGAGATGTCAGACAGTCACGGGGGTCGCGCACCTGTGCGATCAAACGTAATTCTTTTAATCTTGACATGGCAGAAAAATGTGGGCTGCGAACTACGCCATAAAAAACACCTTCGGGTTTGATATCGATTTCCAGCTTGCGTAGGATCTCGGCTTGGGGCAGCGGCGATACCGTGAAATGCCTTGACAACGGGTCAACGGCAAGCCCAGCCTCTTTTGAAAAATGTGAAAGCAGCTTCTGAAAAACAACGCTCCCGGCCTTATGGACCGCAATTCCTGCTATGCTCTTCATGGTCATCTATCCTGCCTTGGATGTCACCTAACCCCGCGTCGCAATCTGGCTCTTTGCGGCCTATCGTGCCGCGGTTGACCCCGATTGTCGAGGAGCCTGTTGAACCAACGTTAGATCGTGGTGACGTTCGGTCGGTTGCGCCAAACCATATCGTGAGTACTTTCGCTTCTCAATCAACCGGGATGGAACACCTATACTCCAACAGTCGGAAGTCTTCTGCGTAAATCTCGGCGGTCTTGCGACGCGCCTGCACTGTGTAACAGGTATTGACGGGTGGTCGGCGCGAGGCGTTGAGGTGGGCTAGCGCCGGGGTCTCCAGGCCGATACGGCTGGCGATGTTTGCGAAATCGGACTGTAAGGTCTCGTAACGTCCGATGAAATCGGGCAGCAGGACGCCCTCCGGGCTGGTCAACCACCAGGATTGGGGCCGGAAATGGTCGTGGTCGATATGGCGTTCGAGCTTCTCGACAAAGGCCAGGAAGTTGCCCCTGTAGACTGAGAGGTGCTGGTCGCGGTAAGCAGCGTCGAACCTGTTGCATCCGCCCGCATCCAGATAGAAGAATGCCGAGGCCAGCCGTTCCAGCGGATCGCGCACGATAGCGAAACAGAAATAGTCCGCCAATTGCTCTTTCCACTCGTTTCGCAGCGGCCGGTGCCCATAGGGGTTTTCGATATGTGTAAGGCTCCCGTCATATTCCGTGCCAAGCATGGGCAGGCCGAAAGCCGCCAGCACCGACTTGCCACCAGTCTTGGGCACATGTGTGAAGATGCAACGATATAAATGAGAGATCATTGGTGCCTCAATGTCCAGTCGCATTTGGCATGGCCACAAGCGATGCGCTGGTTTGGCACTCCTTTTTCAACCTTGTTTATTGCCTTTCCCGGCGGTGACCCGGGCATCTGCTTGCACCCATGCCCCGTGCTCGGTGTGACTCGGCGTTTCAAAAGGTCACCATGCGCGGTGTCATACTTGACATCCATAGCAGGTGTAGTCGATCTTCTTTCCAGGGAAAGCCATACCGCGTTCTGAAAAGAAGCGGTCGACTGCGTCGGCGCAGCCTTTCCAGTGGCCGTAATCATCGACGATGACGTATCCGCCAGGTTCAACCATATCGTATAGTTCGCACAGGGCGACATAGGTCGGGTCGAAAAGGTCCGCATCGAGCCGCAGGATCGCGATGCGAGGCGGCTTCAGTCGCGCGATTGTCTCTTGCGCATACCCCTCGACCAGAATTAGTCGCTGGGGGGAAACACCGGCAGCTTCCAGTCTGGTACGGACGTTCGGAGCGTTGCATGCTTCCTGACGATACTTTTCGAGGTCATAGTTCCTGATAGAGACCCCCGTGTGGTCCTTTTCGTCGGGCAGGTTTTCACCGAAGCCGGCGAATGTGTCGTAGAGATAGAAATCACGGGGAAACTGGCGCGAGTGGGCAAGTGCGGCGATCACGCTGGAATGCCCCGCCGCAACGCCGACCTCGACGAAGGCACCAGTGAGGCCCTGTGTTTCGACGTCGCGCACCGCACTGATCAGGTATTCGGCACGTGCGCGACCCGACTGCTGCGGGTGCGTGTAAATCGAGGGATGATCGACTCCGCGGTAAAGTTCGACCATGTCGGCGAGAACCCTGTCGACAAAGCCAAATGAATCGGCGTTGAAGCGCGCGATGCTATGGGTCCACCGGCTTTGCCTCGATGCGGCGATCATCGATTCGAAGCCCCGGGTGTCAAGCTCGGCGGTTTCGAAGCGACGCGCAAGTTCGGTTTGAACGCCGGGGTTTTGGGTGTCGTTAATGCATAGGACATGATCGCGCGCGACAAGCGGTTTGAGCAGATCGAGATCCTGGGAAATGGTCTTGTCTTTGCCGCCGTCGAGGTGGACAAGGTCGAACGAGCGCGGCGGCAGGCCTGAAAGCACCTCGGTCGAGAAGCCGGGCACGAAAGTGACCCGGCCAGGAAACAGAGCTTTTAAATAGTCAACACAGCCTTGCACGTGAGCGAACTGCCCCGGGTCTACGATGGTCAACCTGCTGCTTGGATTGGCAAGCAGGCAAAGCAGCGCCGAGTGGCCGGCACCGAATCCGATCTCCAGTATGGTCTCTGCGCGGGCAGCGAGCTTAAGCAGGTTTTCCCTTTTCCAATGAAGCGAGTGCTCCGGCCGCCCGGAGATCGCGCCCGCCAGATCCACGTAAAAGAGATTTCCGGTAAATTGCCCACCATGCTGCAGAACGAGGGTCAGCAGATCCTGCAGGTAAGGCCGTGCCCTCGCTTCCATTGACAAAACGGCCTCGGAGCGAGCAGGCGCATGGAACACTTGGATGTTCTTGCGGTGGTTGATATTGCGCCGATTACTCATCATCCGCGCGCGCATCGTAAGGACAGGATCGAACAGGCACCCGCGGCGGGTGAACTCTTCACGCCACTCCAACTCGGGGCGCTCCGCCACATGGCCATGCCCTCCCTGGCCCGGCCTTGCGCCAGAAAACACGACCAGCCGCCCAGCGCGGGAAACCAGAAAGTCAAACAGTGCTTCGTGTTGATCTCGCGGGACATGCTCGGCCACCTCGATCGAGAGAACAAGGTCGAAAAGCCGATCAAGCACCCGTGGTGCCGGGTTCGCCAGGACGTCGACATTCAGCAGTTCGATCTGCGGCGCCAAGTCCCCGGCCGGCTCAACAGCCGGTTCCAGGCAGTAGGACGCGCTCAACGCCGTCCGTTCGCCAACATATGTTGCGAGCGCTCCGAGGCCGGAGCCGAATTCCAAGAAGTTCTTCGGTTCTACCTGCAGAATGATGAAATCACCGAGCCCAGTGTTCAGGTTCTTCCCGTAAAGCTTCTCATGTGCCGCCCGGTCCCAATTGCCACCGGCATGGCCTTTCGCCTTCGGTCGATCGGACACCTCGGTTCTATCCATTTGCGATCACCCCCTCGGGCAAGTTTTCCGGCATTTGCCCAAAACACATCATCCGCTGAGCCAGCCGTTGCATCATCTCCACCTTCATTTCTGCCACATCGGAATCGTCGAAGCGATTGCTGGTCTCATAGGGATCAGCGCGGAGGTCGAACAACTCGCCTTGGTCCTCGGCATAAAGGCAAAGCTTCCAGTCCTCCGTACGAAGCATGGAGCCGGGTCCGAAGGCTGTCGGCGGCATTGCTCCCTTGATCCTTAGGCCGGGAATCGGATCTTGCGGTTGACGAACCAGCATGCCCGCATCTGCATAAATGTCGCTTCGCGGCGGCGCGTCGCCGGCCAGCGACCGGGCATGCGAACCATCGGGCTGCGGCAGGCCACAGAGATCGAGCACCGTCGCCATGCCATCCATCAGTTCGACCATATCGCCATGAACGCCGCGCGGCACCTGCCCTGTCGGATCCCACATGACCAGCGGCACCCGCATCAGACATTCATAGAAGGCGGGAATCTTGTGAGTCACGCCGAAATCACCGATGAACTCGCCGTGGTCGCTCCAGAACAGAACGATGGTGTTGTCCAACAGGTCGAGCATTTCCAGTGTTTCTAGGATGCGCCCGACCTGATCGTCGACGTAGCGAATCTGACCCGCATAGATCGCCATGGCACGCTTCAATTCGTCCACCGGCATGTTGATCTCGTTGCTATGGATTCGCCAGTTGGTCAACCTCCTGATCTCGCCCTGCGCCGGCGCCCGCCTGAAATTCGGCGCGAGCGTGAACTGTTCAGGGTCAAACAGCGAGGAATAGGGCTCCGGACAGGCGAAGAAGGGGTGCGGATCCTGATAATTCAACGTCACGAAGAAAGGTTGGTCGCCACTCGCGTGGCGGCGGATAAAATCGAGTCCGGCATCGGTCAGCCGCCTGGTCAGGTTCCATTCCGAATTGACATCAAGGCTCGTACTGTCCCAGGCGTTGATGTATTCGGGGTGCCCGCCCATGATGCCGATGCAGATATCTTCGCCCTCGTCATAGAGGTTGCCGATGACATTACCTTTGAAGCAATGGTCTTTGCCCCAGATTCCCCTAACATATCCAGCATCTCCGAGAACCCGCAGGGCATTCGGCTTGGCCTGATCGTAGGTGCCGCCATATTGCCGGATGCCATGCTCGATCGGGTATTGGCCGGTGAGAAAGCTGGTCCGGCTTGGCCCGCACATCGGGCTGGCCGCAAAGGCCCTCTCAAACCGCGTTCCCATCGCTGCAAGCCGATCAAGGTTCTTCGTATCGATGAACGGGTGCCCATAGCAGGACGCGTAATCCCAGCGCATCTGGTCGGGATTGATGATGACAATGTTTGGGAGCATGCGGCGTCTTCCTGCTCGCTGTCAGAAACTGTAGCCGAACCGGGTGATTTCGGCAGCGAATTTGTTGGCCACTAGATCGATAGCGTGATCGTTGTAGTAGGATCGGTAGTGATTCCGCTTCGATGCATTGATGTGGGGCAGCGCATGCCGGCCGATCCCTAGGCGATCACATAGCCCTGCGAAATCCTCATCGAGATGCTCGAAACGAAGCACGATATCTACATTGTCAAAAGGATCACCATCCCGCCCTGCAAGCGCGAGATAATCCCTGTGCGGTTTGATCGCTTCTTCGATGAAGGTTTCGAAAGCAGCGGGTGACCATGTTACCGCCCCACGATGCGGAGAAAAGAAGTACGAGGCACATCGATCCCACGGGTTCCGAACACAGGTCACTTTCACAAAATGCGAAAATCTTTCTGGATCCAGCCGCCTTCGGTAATCCTCCAGGCTGGAATGCTTATGAATGTCTAGGTTAGGTGAGCGGATTTCAAAGCGATCCACTCCGTCATGGTGTGGCCCGATGAGGGCCATGTGATCGTCACTGAATGGCAGAAGAACTTTCTGTATCGAATTGCCCCCAGTCTTGGGTACATGGATGAACACAAAATTGTAAGTATCTGAAATCATGAGATTATGAATGCCATGTTGCAGTCTAGCATGATAGGCGAAAGCTAGCTTATCCCAAAGGGCATTGCAATTCTTGCTGATGTCTTTGACAAGTACTCCACGGGACGTCGGCCCAGCCATGTCGATCGGATTGCGCCTGTCGCCTCCGCACTGGGGCGCTTCGGCAACATCACCGCCCCCCCCCGCTTGCGCCTTGGGCCTGAGACCCATGCTGACGAGACCGTGCAGCGAGGCGTGGGCGGAGACAAGGAGGTCAAGCGCTTCGTTGTGTTCTCCGTCGCACTTGCGAAAACGCAAAGTATTTCGACCTTACCCTGTGGCCCGGGAATGGAGCAGGATTTTGGTCGATCATTCGCTGCGAGATTACTGGGTTCGTGTGCGCGGCCATCGCGGGGCGACGCGGCCTGCCTGCTCGCGCTCCAGCTCATGGCATATGGCAAGGGCCCGGCCGCGGTAGCGGCGGCGCGCTATTGCGAGAAGGTCGCGGCCTGATCGCGACCCCAGCTCATGCCCAGGCCCTGCCGTGGTGACCTGGGCGATCTCCTGACAACATGGTCTCCCCGCCCGTGTTCCCACGGGCTGGCTCAGGACCGACCGGAAGGTGCGGTCGGTCCTTGCCGTGCCAGAATCCCTGCTTAAACGAAGCGAGTGTTCGCCGCCTGGCAGAAAAACACCCGATGGCCCACAACGGACTCCCAAAGCCGGTGTGAGATGCACGAGCAAGGAAACCAGTCGCATTATGGTAACCAGCTCCATGCTCATTGCGGCGCAAATATTTCGACCGCCGTTGTCAGCCAGGCCCGAAAGCGTTCGATCTCGTCGGAACGCTTAGTATCGTCACGGACAACAAGGTAAAAACCCTGGTCCATCGGCAATTCATAAGGGAACGGAGAGATCAGAAGGCCCTGATCAAGATAGCGCTGCGCGAATCGACGCATGATGAGCGCCGATCCCTGACCGCCAGCCACCATCTGCAAAGCTATCAACGAGGAATCCGCCTTGATGCTTTGCGCAGGGACAACCAGGCCTAGGTCGAACCGTTCTGACAGACGGGCCCAGTCCAGCTCGGAGCCGACCACCTGTACGACATCGGACGCCGCCAGAGCCTCGATTGTCGGCCCGTTCCTGAAGCTGGCGGCATGATCGGGGTGGCACACCACAATTCCCCGCTCCACGCCAAGCGGCCAGATCTGCTTTTCCGGCCAGTCCCCGGTGCCGTAGCGGATGTCCAGGTCGATGGAGGGATTGTCCATTCGATCCGACCAGACCGCGGTGAAAAGCTGGATATCAATATCGGGGTTGAGCGCGCGAAATGCGCCCAGCTGCGGGGCCAGAACAAGGGCCGCATAAGAGATCGACGCGCGCACGCGCAGCGTCGAACGTCGCGGTGCCCGGAACAGCCCGTTGGTCGCCGCCTGCATGTCCTGAAAGGATTTGCGGATCGGATGGGCATATGCCTGGCCCAGATCGGTCAGTTTGACCCCGCGCGGCAGGCGGTGGAACAGCCGGGCATTCAGATGCTGTTCCAGCAGTCTGATCTGTTGACTCACAGCCGCCGGTGTGAGGGCGAGTTCTTCAGCCGCAGCGCTGAAGGAGCCATGCCGCGCCGCCGCATCGAATGCGCGCAACCAGACAAGATGGGGCAGTCGGCTCATGGGGCATCCTCGATCAGTTAACCCACAAGGTGGCGTAGGGTTGCATCCGGCTGCACCAGTGCCGGAGCATCAAATTGTCTTAGGCCTTAGCGGCCGAAGGCATTGTTTGCAACGACATGCTGCCTGACGTTCCATTCGGGCGGGCGGGGCATTGGCTTGTCCGGCTTTGGCGCGTCCGGCTTGATCGGCGCGCCGGGCATGAAGTTGGCGATGCGCTCTGGCGATCTGCTAATGCATGGTGCAGGCTGAGCGAGTTCGGCACGATATGACCTTGCGGCCGCAGTACCCGCCCGAAACCACGAGGAAGGCAATGAAAATTCTCGACAGCTTCTATATCGACGGCGCCTGGGTCGCGCCTGTGTCGGCCACCACCATGGCGATCATGAACCCGGCGACGAACGCCGTCATTGGAACTTTGTCGCTGGGAACGGCCGCGGATGTCGATCGGGCCGTGGCCGCCGCGCGCCGGGCATTCGAGACATTCTCGCTCACCCCGAAGGCAGAGCGGCTGGCGCTTCTGCACCGTCTGCGAGAGGTGACGATTGCCCGCATGGACGAGATGGCCGAGGCGATCTCGACCGAGATGGGCGCGCCGATGACCATGGCGCGCGAGGTGCAGGCCGATGCCGGGCTTGGCCATCTGGATGGGTTCATCGCCGCGCTGGAGGCGCAGCAAGAGGAATGGGTACTGCCCAATGGCGATATCGTCAGCCGCGAGCCGATTGGCGTGTGCGGGCTGATCACGCCGTGGAACTGGCCGATAAACCAGATCGCGCTGAAGGTCATCCCGGCGCTTGCAACCGGCGCGACCTGCATTCTGAAACCCTCGGAACACACCCCGCTTTCGGCGCAGATCTATGCCGAGATGGTGCATGATGCCGGCTTTCCCAAGGGTGTGTTCAATCTGATTCATGGTGACGGCCCCTCCGTCGGCGCCGCCATGTCGCGCCATCCGGGGATCGACATGATGTCCTTCACCGGCTCCACGCGCGGCGGCAAGGCCGTGCAAAAGGATGCCGCCGACACGATCAAGCGGGTGACGCTGGAACTGGGCGGCAAGTCGCCCAATCTTGTCTTTGCGGATGCCGATCTGCCCGTCCGCGTTGCACAGGGCGTTCAGGGCTGCTTCTACAATACCGGGCAATCCTGCGACGCGCCGACGCGCATGCTGGTCGAGCGCAGCTGCTATGACGAGGCTCTGGCCCTCGCGCAAGCTGCCGCCACCGCGCAAAAGCTGGGCGACCCCTCGCAGGTGGGCGATCACATCGGCCCGCTGTTCGACGAGATCCAGTATGGCCGTGTTCAGGCGATGATCCGGGCCGGGATTGACGAAGGCGCGCGTTTGTTGACCGGCGGGCTGGGCAAGCCCGAGGGGCTGGAAGCGGGCTGGTATGTCAAGCCCACCATCTTCGCCGATGTCACCCCGGATATGCGGATCTGGCGCGAGGAAATTTTTGGTCCGGTTCTGACCATCACGCCTTTTGAAACTGAGGCAGAGGCGATCGCGCTTGCCAATGACACCGAATACGGCCTTGCCGCCTATATCCAGACCGGCGACAAGGGCCGCGCGCTGCGCGTTGCCCGCCGTCTTCGCGCCGGTAGCATCAACATCAACGGGCAGACCGCCGCCTATGGCTCGCCCTTTGGTGGGTTCAAGCAATCCGGCAACGGCCGCGAGGGCGGGGTGTTCGGGCTGGAGGATTATCAGGAGGTGAAGCTGCGCACCCCCTTCGTGGTCTGATGCCGGATCCGGTTGATCGCTTCGCAACCGTGGGACAGGCAGGATGGGCAATATTGCCCATCCTACGCGGGGCGGGGCGCTGGTGAGCCCTCGGTTCAAGCGCCGCGAGTGATCAAATCAACGGTGACGGTATGATGCGACAGCACGGCAGGTCTGTCCTTTGCCGCGCTGCACTTTTCCCTGCATTCCACGCGCTCAGGCGACCACCTGGCCGAGCGGGGCCTCGACGCCGGTGAAGCCGCGCCTGGCAAGCACCCGGTAGGTGCTGCGCAAGGCGCCGCGATCGGTGTAGCAGCCGCGCAGATGGCGTTGCCCGCTCTCGGCCACATAACCCTCGCGGCCATGAACGATGCGGTGGTTGTCGAACACCACGCAGGTGCCGGGTTGCGAGCGGTAGCGAATGACGAAGCGCTCTTGCTGCATCATGCGGATGAACTTGACGAAGGCGGGGTAGTAGCGATCGAGCAGCGTTTGCGGCAGGTCCATGTCATCTTGCAGATGCTGCGAGATGGTGACACCGGTGACCGCGCCATCGACATCGGTTTCGATCACCCGTTGATGGGCGCGGTAGTCCCAGTTGTCATGCCGGTAAAAAAACGGGATGTCATGGCCCGCCAGCAGGTCGAAGGCCGCCGGGTCTTCCTCCTTCAGGGCCATGGCCGCCGCCGCACCGTCAAGGAACAGCGATTGCCCGCCCTCGACCGTGTTGGCCAGGCAATGCAGAAACTGCACGCCCGGCGCCGTCTCTTCGCCCGGCAGGTCGGTGTGCATCTCCAGCGGGCCGGCGGTGAAGGCAAGGTTCGTCGGCTTGATCTCGACCCTCACATCAAAGAACAGCCCCTCGGCCGATGGAGTGATCGGCCCGATGGCATTGACCAGGCGCGGCAAGCTTTCGGAATCATCGGCCATGTCGGTGACAAAGGCGATCCCGTCTTCGATCAGCGCGCAGGTCAGCGCGGCTAGGGCGGCATCGGAGGTCAGAACGGCCTGTTGAGGC
Source organism: Pararhodobacter sp. (assembly GCA_020832665.1). GTDB lineage: Bacteria > Pseudomonadota > Alphaproteobacteria > Rhodobacterales > Rhodobacteraceae > Pararhodobacter. Next base: position 13,864 of record JAFIEG010000032.1, read on the forward strand.
ACGCGCAGGATATTCGGCAGGTGATCGCCATACCACAGCCTGCGCGGCAGCGCGGCCGGATCAGCGCGGCGGCCCGTCGCGCCCACCTCATGCAGCAGCGCGAGCGGCACGTGGCTCGGCACCTCTTCTGCCTCCCAGGCGATGACCAGCATATCACCCTCGGCCCAGGCCGCGCGTGCGCGCGGTGGCGATGGCAGGGCAGAGCAATCGAACACCCGTTCCCGGGTCTGCGGGTCGAAGCAAGAAAGGCATGCATCGCGCAGCCAGTAGTAATTGAAATAGGTCTCGCCGCATGGCAGCGTGATCATCATGCCCATGTCGCGAAGCGCGATGGAGACATCCGACATCGTCATTCCATCCTTTGGCTGGATTGTTGGCCTTTGCGCCCGACATGAAGACGGCGCGGGGATCAGGTGGCACAGGGGTCAGGTGGCGTAATTCGCCCCTTCATCATCAAGAATTGCCCGGATTTCCCGAAAATGGGCGGTGGCCTGCCCCGGGTAATCATCCAGCTCGGCTGCCGTCTTCTCGGCTATCTCATGCGGCAATACCCGCAGCGGCCGGCCCGTTTGCAGCGCGCGGATATAGGTTTCCGCCGCGCGCTCGAAATAATAGAGGCGGTTGAAGGTATCGGCGACCGAGTTGCCCACGACCAGCACGCCGTGATTGCCCATCACCATCACCTGTTTCTTCGGGTCGGCCAGCAAAAGCCTGGCGCAACGCTCACCCTCGGCCTCGAAGGCCAGACCACCATAGCCGCCATCGACAACGACGCGCTGATAGAAGGTCGCGCTGTTCTGGTCGATCGGGGGCAATGTGCTTTCGGCCAGCGAGGCCAGCACGGTTGACCAGATCGGATGCGCATGCATCACGCAGCGCGCATGAGGGCAAAGCCGGTGGATCGAACCGTGCAGACCCCAGGCGGTGGGGTCGGGCGCATCCGGCCCCTTGAGCGCATCGGGATCATTTGCATCAAGCTCCAGCAGATCCGAGGCGCGGATGCGCGAAAAGTGCCGCTGGTTCGGGTTGATCAGAAAGCGGGTGCCGTCGTCATTCACACTCAGGCTGAAGTGATTGGCCACGGCCTCGTGCATGCCAAGCCGCGCCGTCCATTGGAACGCCGCGGCAAGGTCGGTGCGCACTTGCCAATGGTCGAGAGGGGCAGATACCGGTGATGGGCGCATTTCCCGCATGGTCTTCTCCTGCATGGTCTTCACCCCGCCATCAATGGTCTGGACAGACCGGTGGGTATCACCTCATATCCCGGTTCTTCCGGCTCATCATCCACCATCTCGGCAGGAAAGCCCGGCGCCAGAATCCGCAACCCGGTCGCATCCTCCAGCCGTCGGATGATGTTTGGCGAAAATTCCCGTTCCCCATAGCGCGCGATGCCGTCTTCAAAGATGCTCAGCACAAGCGGGCTGATCTCCAGCGGCACGCCCGCTTGCTCGGCGATCTTCTGGAAAAGGCCGATATCCTTTTTCACAAGGTCCATGGTGAAGGAAATATCGCGCGAGCCGTTGAGGATGACCTGGCTTTCGGTTTCATGCACGAAGGATGTACCGGAACTGATCTTCATCGCCTCATAGGCCGTGTTCATGTCCATGCCCGCGGCCTTCATCGTCACCAGCGCCTCGCAGCATGTCAGCAGATTGGCAATCGCCAGATAGTTGGTCATCACCTTCAGGACCGAGGCGCTTCCGATCTCTCCGGTATGCAGCACCCGCCGCCCCAGCGTGGTCAACAGCGGCAACAGCCGCTCGAAGGTCGCGCGGTCGCCGCCGGCGAAGATGGAGATATTGGCCGTGTCGGCCCGGTGACAGCCACCAGAGACAGGGCATTCCATCGCCGAGCCGCCCCTGCCCGCGACCAGTGCCGCGAGCCGCCTGATCTCGGCCGCGTCGGTGGTAGACATCTCGACCCAGGTCTTGCTTGCATCCATCTCCGGCAACATCGCCTCCAGCACGGAAGCCGAGGCCGCGGGCGAAGGCAGGCAGGTGATGACGATATCGCACTGGCGCATCAGATCGGCAGGGTCGCGTACGGCCTTGGCGCCGCGCGCGACGAAGCTGTCCACGCGGGCCATGTCGAGGTCGTAGACACTGAGGTCGAAGCAATTGCGCAACAAGCTTCCTGCCAGTTTGCCACCGACATTGCCCAGCCCGATAAACCCTGCCTTCATCAACTCTGCCTTTGCAAAACCGTTCATGTGGAGTGTGGCGCAGTCTTGGTGTGGTTGGAAACGATAGCTTTGCGGCCTGAGGCCTCAAAATTTTTAATCCTTGCAGAAAGTGGCAATGGCGCTTGCGAAACGTCGGCTGCAGAAATGACGAAAGTGGCAATTCATCGGCATGGAGCAACGCGAGCAAGGTTTCGGGATCGTCATCGCCCCTGCCTCATCCGTCGGACCAGCCAGCATTGCGTAAGTTTGCGAAGAAGGTTGCGCTGCAGGAGGTGCGGATGACCTCATCGGAGGAAAACAGCGCTACGGTATACTCATAGCCCGCGCCCGGTATGAGCTCATTCGGGCGGATCGGATCGGGCATGGCACGGCACGGGTGACTGAGGTGGAAACCATCCTCTCGCCCCTTCCATCATCGTAAAAGGAGCCGTGAAATCTGAAAGTGCGAAAGACTCTTTACGCTATCGGCGCCGGGCGCGATCTTGCCGCTCGTGCCCTATCTCGACCCGCTCTGCTGAGTGTTCATCGCGCGGGCGCTGGGCGGGAATGCTGTCGCCGTCTAGGCACGCGAGGGCGACCAGCTCAAGGGGTTGCGCTAATGTGTGGCGGCCTGGTGGTGGAGTTACTGACCCGGCCAGGAGTCGGGCAAAAACCAGAGACCGTTCCCCCAAGGAACAAAAATTCATTGCCAACCGTGAACGAATACAACGACGACACCAGGCTCATGGTCGATCGCTCAAAAGCGCGCGAACTACCGGATCGCGCAAACTGATTTCCTCTCCGCGGAACTGATCAGCTGATGAAGAGCACATCCATGACAAGGCTTCTGCAACGAATTCGGGTGACACTTGACCAACTGCATTCTCGCCAACGCCTGATGAAAGACCTGAGGCTTTAACCTTTGATTGCATTTCCGTCGCAACTACTCCTGGTGATAGAGACATAATCCTGACAGTGTCTCCACATTCAAGTTGCGCAACCTTAGTCAGCATATATGCGCCCGCCTTTGATGCGCAATATCCGGCCCTATTCTCTCCGGGCACATGGGCTCTACCCGAACCAATGTTTATGATTGTTCCGGAACCTTGAGACAACATGACCGGAAGTGCCGCTCGCAATCCAAAAAAGATACCGTTCAAATTGACCTCGATCTGGCGTTTCCATTGATCCGGGTTCAATTGATATACCGGCCCGATTGGTTCTAGTATGGCTGCGTTGTTGATCAGCACGTCGACCCGTCCAAACGCGGCGCACATGCCATCAACTGCTTCGTTAACCTGAGAATAATCGGATACGTCACAGAAGAAGACGCGTGCACCGGTCTCTTCAGCGACCTCCGAAAGGGCTGCCCCTTTCCGTCCCGCAATTCCCAGTTTAGCACCCGACTTCGAGAAAAGGCGTGCCGTTGCAGCACCAATTCCGCGACTGGCGCCAGTAATTAATACAGATAGCCCATGCAGATGTGATTCTTGTGTTGTGCCTTCCATTATGGCCTCCTTGACTTGATTCTTGTTGACTCGGTTCAGTAATCACCTCCTTCAGAAGTATTACCTGGAACAATCTAGCGAAAAAACTCCTCGCGTCGCTCGACATAAGTGTATTTGAAAACATATGCTTTCTTTCAAGAAACTTCTTTCATAACAAGATCATTAACAACAAAGGGATGACCAGGAATGAGCCAACAGTCTGCAGAGAGATTGTCGCAGACATAAGGCTCACGTCACCTCCGATGGCACGCGCCTGGGTTTGGCCCGCGATTGCTGTCGGCACGGAAGAAAAGACCAGCAGGATAAGTCTTTCCGTATCGGGCAGCTTCAATGCCATGGAAATCAACCAAACGGCCAGTGGGAAGACACCGAATTTCGCAAGCGATGCAAGAAACAATTCCAGGCGGCGATTTCCCAGTTCATTGAACTGCAATGCCGAGCCGACACAGAGAAGCATGAGAGGCAATGCTGCCGCACCCAGAACGCCGGTTATCTCGTCGAAGATGGGTGGTGGCCCGCCGAAAAGGATGTTGGAAAGCAGACCGCTCAGGATTCCGATGATCAGCGGGTTTCGAAGCATGTCGTTCCTGATTGCCCGGCCGATCGACTGACCGTTCCCGCGTGCCACTATCAGGATCATCATTGGAACAATCGTGAGGTTTGTGGCGAGGGCAAGCACCGTTGCCGCCACGACCCCGAGCGCCAACCCCTCCGGACCGAGCAAGCTCTCGCAGATTGCCAGCGCAATGAATGTGTTGTGACGCGCGGCCCCCTGAAGAACGGATGTCGAAGTCGCAGGATTCAGCTGAAATGAAGATGCGGCGATGAGCGCGAAGGCGACCGCCGCCACATAGCCTCCAATCAGCGTGACGCCAAATCCTGTCAGCGTCTCGATCGACAGATCAACCCGTGCGTTCATGTTGAAGAGAAGTGCCGGAACAAGGACCCAGTAGACTAGTCTGTCTGCAGCAGGCCAGAAGGATTCAGTCGGAAACCCGCTTCGCCGCATCACATGACCCACAGTCAGCACAACGAAGATGGGCAGTACGGCGAGGATTGCGATCATCGCGGATGGTCCGGCGGCAGATGAGTGATGCCTGCTGCCTGGAGCTTGGCGATCAGGCGTTCTCCCCATTCGTGCAGAATCGCCTCCGGCGCGCGCGCGATCGGCGCCGTCAGGTTGAGGACTCCCTGCATTTCGCCAAGATTGTCGAAAATGGCGATGCCGGTCGCGGCTGCGCCTGGAACCCTCTCGCCGCTGGAGACCGAATAACCGCGCTGCCTGATCGATCTCAGGTCTTCGATGATCATGTCACGATCAAGATCATCGTCCGCGAATTCGGCGCTTTCAAAGAAAGCCTGGATGTCGTCTTGCGACATCCAGGCTAGCGCCGCCTTGCCGGCGGCGCCTCGATGCAGAGGCTGCACACTGCCTATTTCCAGAACATATCGAAGCGGATGTGTGGCGGCAATCATGTCGATCACGATCTGGGAAAGGCCCCTGGTGACAAACAATCCGACCGTCTCGCCGGTTTCGGAGTGCAGCGACTCCATGATCGGCCGGAGGCGGCCGTGAAGGTCGAAGCTATTAGCCTGTGTCCTGGCTCGGGTGAGAGGCAGCAGTAACTCCCATTCCCCCTGAGCCGTCTGACCGATGATCTGAAACGACGACATCAACTGCAGGATGCGTTCCCTCTCGCTCGGGTCAGAACCTGTGTCTTTGGTCACTTCCGGCGAGGTCGGTTCCGAACCGGTAACCAAGGTCTGAAGCAGGCGCAGGCCATTTCGCAAAGATGCGAGCCGGTCGCGTTCAGGTGGAACGGCATAACGCTTTCCGCCCTCGATCTGGACGACAAACCCCTTCTGCCTGAGCGTGTTCAGGATCCGGAAGGCCATCGGCGGTGTAAACCCCAGGCCCTCGGCGATCTCGGTTAAGGTGCGCGGCGTGCTCTGGTGTTCGAGCCATATCAAGAGGTCGAGCGCGCGACCCAGGGTCTGAAGCTGATAGTTCGGCTTGTCCATCCAAATTTCCTAAGTTTTTCCAGCCTTTTGCGCACGGCACCAACTGTCGAGGATCATCCAGAGCAGCAAAATCGCTGCGAGGGCAAGAAAGGTTGCGCTGATCGGTCTGTTGAGAAACACCATCGGATCACCGCGACCGATCAGCAGTGCACGGCGCAGATGCTCTTCCATCAGCGGGCCGAGAATGAGACCGAGTAGCATGGGTGCCGGCTCGCATCGTAGCAGCGACATGAAATATCCCAAGAAGCCGAACAGGATGACCAGCCAGATATCGAACACGGAATTCGAGATCGAGTAGACGCCGATGCAAACCAGCACGATCACAACAGGATACAGCAACCGATACGGAATCGTGGTGATACGCACCCAAAATCCGATTAGGGGAAGGTTGAGCATGAGCAGGACGAGGTTACCGATAAGAAAGCTGGCTGCCAGCCCCCAGAATATCTCCGGGTGCTGGCCCAGCATGGCCGGGCCAGGCTGAACGCCGTGGATAATCAGAGTGGCCAGGATCAGCGCCATGACCACGTCGCCGGGAATACCCAGCGTGAGGGTGGGAATGAATGCGGTCTGGATTGCTGCGTTGTTGGCGGCCTCGGGGGCTACCACGCCTTCGACTGCACCCTTGCCGAATCTTTCGGGCTGGCGATTCACTCGCTTTTCGACGGCATAACTGACAAATGTTGCGACGGTGCCGCCGGTTCCCGGCAGAGCGCCGAAGAAGCCGCCGATGCCGGTTCCGCGCAAGACCGGACCGAAAAAGCGGCGCCAGTCGTCGCGACCGGGCAGCATGGATGTCCATGTGATGTCGCGCGCCTTGATGCGGCTGGTCCCGATCCGGCCGGCATTGCGGATCACTTCGGGCAGGCCGAAAAGCCCAAGAACGATTGCCACAAGGTTGAACCCGTCAAAAAGTTGCGGCATCCCGAAGGTCAGTCTGTTGAAACCACTGGACGGATCGATCCCCACGGTTCCGATGAGCAAGCCCAGCACTACCATAGCCAGCGCCCTAAAGGGTTTGCCCGAAGACAGCAGTGCTGCGCACAACAGCCCCAGAACCAGCAAAGAGAAATACTCCGGCGAACCGAAGTTCAATGCAACTGCCGCCAGCGCAGGGGCGCCAATCGCCAGAACCACCATGCCCAGGATGCTGCCGACAAACGAGGCGATCGTGGTCAGGAACAAGGCCACCCCGGCGCGACCCTGCTGGGTCATGGGATAACCATCCAGCGCAGTCACGGCGGTATTCGCGGTTCCGGGCAGGTTCAGCAGGATCGAGGTGATCGAGCCCCCATAGGCCGCGCCGTAATAGATCCCTGCCAGCATGATGACCGCAGCGCCCGGCTCGATCTTGTAGGTCAGTGGCAACAGCATCGCGATTGCGGCTAGTGTTCCTATCCCGGGCAGAACACCCACGACCATGCCGAGCGTCACCCCGGCGAGGCAGTAAGCCAGCGCCGCAGGCGTCAGGGCAACCGACAGGCCCAGAGCAATGTTGTCGATCAGCCCGCCGCTCACAGTACGATCATCCGTAGCGGCAAACCCAGCGCCGTGATGAACAGCCCCGATGCTATCGCCGCGCAGGCAGCGCCCAGGACAACGCTGGCCAGCAAGGTAAGGCTTTCATCGGCGCGCGAACTCAACAGGACCGATGCCATGATCGCCGGCACCAACCCCGCTCGTTCGACGAGCGCGGCAAAGGCCGCAATGGATAGAAGCACCCAGATCAGCCCCTTCCATGCAGGGCGCGGCATGTCCGGCCTTGCGATCCCGCGCCCTTCGACCGCCAGGATCAGCAGGCTAAGCGTAACCAGCAGAATTCCCAGCATGAGGGGAAAGAAGCCTGCGCCCATACGTCTGGGCGTACCCATCGGGTATCCCTGAACCTGCCAGATCACGAACAGGCCGATCGCCAGACCTGCGACGCCACTGATCAGGTGCGTATAGTTCAATGCTGACAGCTTCATCGTTTCCCTCCCCCTATAACATCCGAAGTCGGTTCACTTCGCGCCTGATACGGCGGCTCCAGAGAGCGGTGCGGCGCCGGGATACAGGTACGGACTCTCGGTGAGAGCGACGGTCGGCAGGGGTTCGTGCCGGTAAATCTGGCGAAGATGTACCTCGTCGGGCCCGTCAAAGATACGAAAGGCTCGCGCCCATGAAAAAACCGAGGCCAAAGGCGTGTCGGCGCTGCCGCCCATCGCTCCGAAGAGCTGGATCGCACGATCGGCGATGCGTTGAAGCATTTCTGGTACGATCAGCTTGACCATCGAAACCTCACGCTGCGCGGCGCGATGACCTTCGTGGTCCAGCATCCAGGCGCAGCGCTGGACGAGCAGGCGCGCCTGCTCGATCTCGGCGCGCGACCTGGCGATCCATCCTTGCACAGTGTCATACTCTTGCAAGGCGCGGTTGAAACTCTGGCGTTCGGCGGCGCGAGCGCGCATCAACCCCACCACGACTTCGGCCAGGCCGATCGCGCGCATCGCATGATGCACGCGCGCCGGGCCCAGCCGTGTCTGGGCAACCCCAAAGCCCTCACCCTCGGCACCCAGGCGGTTTTCGGCGGGCACCTCGACATCGGTGAAGTCAATCTCGGCTATCGGGGCGGTGGGTTCGGCCCAGGACAGGAAATCCACTCGCCGGCGTACACTCAGTCCGGGTGTGTCCATAGGCACGATGACCGCAGTATGCCCGGCGCGCGGACCGGCTTCGGACATGGCCCCGATCACGATCAGAAAGGCACAGGCCGGATGCGCCCCGTTCGAGACATACCATTTGCGCCCGTTCAACATGTAGCCACGCGACGTGCGGTCGATCCTGAGCGCGATGTTGCGCGCATCTGCCGAGGCCACGGCGGGTTCGGACATCGCAAAACCCGTCCGCACCCCGCCCGCCATCATAGGCTCAAGCCAGCGTTGCCGCTGGTCGGGGTCTGCCACCGCATCCAGCGTGATCATGTTTGGCAGATCCGGGGGCTGGCAGTTGAAAACCTGTGGCGCCCAGACAAGCCGCCCCATGATCTCGGCCAGGGGGGCGAAGTCCAGATTACCCAACCCATGATCGGGAAAGTTGGGCAAGCCCAGATTCCACAGACCGGCGGCACGGGCCCTGTCCTGCAGGTCAGGCATGAAGGGGGCGTCCAACGCATCGGCATCCAGCGCGGCCCGCCACTCACGGTTGCGCGGCAACAGATGGTCGGCAAAGAAAGCCTCCATACGGTCCACCAGATCACGGGCGCGCGGAGAAAGATCGAAGTCCATGGTTCCCCTCATACAAAGCAGGAGTCGGGCAAGGCATTTGAACGCCTCGCCCACCTTTCAGCTCAAGCCTTACTCTGGGCTGATCCCGGCCTGTTCGACCACTCCGCTCCAGAACTCAACTTCGGACGCGAAGAACGCCGCAAGGTCTTCCGGAGTGCCACCGGCCGGGAGAAGGCCTTGGGCTGCGAGAGATTCCTGAACGTCAGCGTCGTCCAATGCCTCCTGGAACGCGGCGTTCAGACGCCCCACGATCTCGGGATCGGTCCCGCTCGGTGCGACGATCGCGAAGGTTGCCGCAGCGATTCGCGACTCGAATCCGACTTCCGACAGGGTCGGCACGTCCGGCAAAAGCGGAGACCTCTCGTCCCATACCAGACCCAGTACGCGAACCTCGCCCGTAGCACCACGCAGACAGCCGGGGGTCACACCCTCGATCATCACGTCGATATTGCCGGCGATCACGTCCAGTAGCGCAGGCGCCGAGCCCCTGTAGCCGACATGCTCGACCTGAAGATCATTCTCGAGCGCGAAGGATTCCATCCAGAGATGCGGCATGCTGCCAATCCCCGCGCTGGCATAGAGCATGGGCTCGCCCTGAGCCCGTGCCCAGTCAAGTAGTTCGGGGAAGGTGGTGGCTGGGTTGTCGACATTCACGAGGACACAGAACGGCAGGTCCACCATCCTGATGACCGGAGCGAAATCGGTCAGGGGATCATAGGGCGTCTCGACGCCAAGCGCGGCGTTCAGCACAAAGGGCGCTGCCGTCGCGGCCACCGTATAGCCGTCCGGTTCGGCACGATAGACAGCCTCGGTGGCGATGATGGTTGCGCCGCCCGGTCGGTTCTCCACCACAACCGGCTGGCCCAGCACTTCGGCCACGCGCGGCGCGATGGTGCGCACCGTGGTATCCGTTCCCCCACCAGCGGCATAGGGAACGATGATGTGGATCGGTTGGGACGGCCAGGATTGCGCGTGGCCCGCCCCAGCCGCCATGCAAAACAGAGTGAATGCCGCAAGCGAATGTGTCGTCTTCATGTTTTCCTCCTCCTGTTTATTGGTGCTTACGATGGTTGCGATGCGGTCCCATTGAATCCGTCAACGCATGCTGGTCGTCAGCCTGGTTGTTCCCTTATCCGAGAGCCGCCACAGCGCGCGCCGCATCGCGGGCTTCGTCCATTATCTTGTCCATCACCCCGGCCACCGTTGTGACCTCGTTGAAATAGGCGATGCTTTGCCCCGCTGCCTCCCACATCAGGGGGGCAATCCTGTGCTCGCGCACCGCGGCCAGCAATTCGCCAACCAGCGCCTGCTGATGTGGCATTTTCAGCGGCTCTGGCGCGTCGGGGCGGTTCCACTCGTCTGACCAGGCCGTGCGGATCATGCGCAGGGTCTTGCCACTGTAGGAACGCGAGATCACGGTATCGTCGCTTTTCGCGGCCAGCAGCTTTTCCAGCACGATGGGATCGGTACGGTGTTCGGTGGTGACCAGCCAGGCCGTTCCCATCCAGACGCCTTGCGCGCCCATCGCAAGCGAGGCCGCCAGATGCCGCCCCGATCCGACCCCGCCAGCGGCCAGGACGGGCACATCGCCCGCGATGTCGACGATCTGCGGCACCAGTGAGAAGGTACCGATGGTTCCGGTATGTGCGCCAGCGTCATACCCTTGCGCGATCAGCACATCGACCCCCGCATCCAGCGCCCTCTGCGCATGCTTGGGAGCTCCGATCAGCGCCATCGTCTTTTTGCCGGCAGCGCGGGCTCGCGATATGACCTCGGCCGGAACGCCCACAGCGGCGGCAAAAACATCGGCATCGGACGCCAGCGCGGCCTCGACCTGCGCAGCAAACAGGGTCTGCGAGCGCAGGTTGCGGGTGTAGAACGATCCTGCGCGCGACGGCGGCACATCATGGCGTTGCCGGATGCCCTCGACGAAATCGTGGTATTTCTTCGGGATTGCGGCGCGGGCTTCCGCCAGATCTGTGTCGTCGCCGACCGACTGCGGCAGCAGCAGATCCAGCGCGAAGGGACGATCACCTGCCAGTGCGCGGATCTCGCGGGCAATCTCTTTGATCTGGTCGGGTTCGTGCATGGTAGCGCCGAACACACCAAGCCCGCCCGCCCGACTGATCGCGGCTGTGACTGGAATGCTGTGCGAGAAACCGAAGATCGGACGCTCGATTCCGAAAATCTCGCAAACCCTGGTCCTGAATTCCATGCCGTTGCCCTCCAATCAGATGATCCCGGCGTCGCGCAGCGCCTGAAACTGGCCCGCACTCACGCCAATCTCGGCCAGGACCGCCTCGGTATCGCGCCCCAACGAACCGGCGGTGCGGCGATGTCCGGCAGGGCGGGTGCTGAAACGAGGAACGACATTCTGAATACGCACGGTCCCGAAATCGTCGTCCTGAACAGGGGTGATAGCCTCTCGGGCCTGGATCTGGGGGTCCGCGAAGATCTGGTCGATCGACTGGATGGGCGCGATCGTCCCACCTGCTTCACGAAATACGGTGAGACATGTCTTCAGGTCGTTCTGGGCGAACCAATCCCTGAACAGGGCGTTGAGTTCGGCGCTGTGGCCGACCCGGTTTGAGTTGGTGGCAAAGCGCGGGTTGCTTGCCAGATCGGGCCGGCCAATGGCCGCACAATTCGCTGCGAATGTGGTATTGGTGCTGCCTGCCATCGAGATCCAGCAACCGTCGCGGCAGCGAAAAACACCTGAAGGGGCGGAATACAGATTTGCATTGCCTGCACGCCCCCGGACAACCCCGGTCTGGTCGTATTCGATCGGCAGGTATTCGAGAAGCTTGAGTGTGGACTCAGTCAGTGACAGGTCGATTTCTTCTCCTTGGCGCTTGGGGTCGGCGCGCACCGCCAGCAAGGCGGCCAAGACTGACGCAGCCCCGAACAACCCGCCCACTGCATCTGCAAGCGGATAGCCCGAATGCATGGGTTCACCGTCCGGTTCGCCCGTCAGATAGGTGAGACCGCCCATTGCCTCGAAGATTCGCGCAAAACCCGGTTGAGAGGCATATGGGCCGGTCTGGCCGAAGCCGGTTACGCGCAGGATCACAAGCGACGGGTTCGCTTCCCACAACACCTCACGCGTGAACCCCCAGCGATCCAGTGTACCCGCACGAAAGTTCTCGATCAGAACGTCGTGCCGAGCCACGAGCGACAGGAAAACGTCGCGCGCCTGCGACCGGCGCAGATCAAGGGTGGCAAAGCGCTTGTTGCGGTTGATCACTTTCCACCACAGCGACTTTCCCTCACGAAACGGCGGAAAGTCACGCGCGCCGTCTCCGGTCTCGGGGAGTTCGAGCTTCAGAACCTCAGCGCCGTAATCGGCCAAAAGCGCTGCAGCAAAAGGTGCGGCGATGATGGTGCTCGCGTCGACCACCTTCAGCCCTGTCAGGGGTCCCAAAACCTCGGTGGCGGCAGATGACATACCATTGCTCCTGTTCGGCTCGGCCAACTTTCGGGCTGAACGATATGAGCGAAGCTGAAGGGTGTCAACATAAAATTACACTATCAATAATATTATACTTTGCGTAATTTTCCGATAGCCAGATTGATACCGTGGCGAGTTAGGAAAGCTGCGCTGAAGGGTGGATAACTGCGACATCGGGATGGTCACCATGCTTTCCAGTCCGTGACAAAGGCCACCGGCAGCTGCGAGTAAGCCGGGTAGGTACTGGTCCCTACGGATGATCGGGATGGCGCCATGCAGGATGGCCTGCCAGGCCTTGGGCGAGGGGTCCACGCCGCCGCCTTCGGCGCAAAGCACGAAGGCATGGCTTTGCATGAGCCTCAAGAAGTCAGCCTCAGGCAGCTCTACTTCAGGGATCGTGCAGAAGTCGGCCCAAGCAGTTCTTGCCAGATGGGCGCCCGCGCGACAGCCGTGATGAGCGAACTGATCGCATTCTTCTGCCAGTAGTGAATCGTGCAGCTCAGCCTTGCCAGCGGCGCTGGAGCGAGTTGCGCGCACCCTGGATATGTGCGCGAGTCAGTTCGGCGGCGCGCTCGCCATCGCCGGCGGCGCAGGCTTCAAGGATGCCCCGATGCTCGCGATTGGCGCGGTCCATCCCATCGCTGAGAAGCAGCTGCGCGCGCAGATAGGGTTCGACCCGATCCAGGGCGTTGTTGAGCACCTCCATGTGAAAGGACAGCCCGCTTGCCTCGTAGAGGGTGCTGTGGAAGCGGCGGTTGAGATCGCCCCAGTTCATCGGGTTCTCGTCTCTGGCGAAGGCTTCGCAGAAGGTGCGCGCTTCCTCCAGCACCGTTTGCGTCATGCGTGGCACGGCATGGCGGATCACCTCGGGCTCCAGCAGGGCGCGAAAGTCAAAGATCTCCGAGGCTTCATCCAGCGACAGCCCCGAAACGACAGCCCCCTTGTAGCGCTGGGTCCTGACCAGCCCGTGCTGTTCGAGCTTCAAGAGCGCTTCGCGCACCGGAATCCGGCTGACATTGAAGGCGCGAGCGATTTCGTCCTGGCGCAGGTGCTCGCCTTCCTTCAGGTCGCCCTTGATAATCGCCTGGCGCAGCGCGTCGAACACGATGGTCGTTGCCGAGGCCGCCCTCGAGATGTCGAATGCCTGTATCTTCATTGCCATACACTCCCTGTTGCATGTTATCCGGCCAGGCCGGGAAGGAAAAGAGCGCCTAAATGCATATTGTATCCAATATGAAATCATGCGAAATTGACGGAAATCGAACGACCAAGGAAACGAGTCCGACATGGATACGGCAATTCTGGATGGATGCATCCCCGCACTTATGACGCCCTGCAAGGCTGACCACACCCCGGATCTGGATGCGCTTGCGCGCAAGGGGCAGGCACTGATGGAAGCCGGCATGTCGGGCGCTGTCTATTGCGGCTCGATGGGCGACTGGCCGCTGATAAGCGATGCCCAGCGCATGGAGGGTGTGGCGCGGCTGGTCGGGGCCGGGGTGCCGGTGATGGTGGGCACCGGTGCGGTCAACACCGCCACGGCCGTGGCCCATGCCGCCCATGCCGCGAAGGTGGGCGCACAGGCGCTGATGGTGATCCCGCGCGTGCTCTCGCGCGGCAGCTCTGTCGATGCGCAGCGGCATCATTTCAAGGCCATCCTCGCCGCCGCGCCCGATATCCCGGCGGTGATCTACAACAGCCCCCATTACGGCTATTCCACCGGCGCCGATCTTTTCTTCGCCCTGCGCGGTGAGCATCCCAACCTTGTCGGCTTCAAGGAATTCGGCGGCCGCGAGGGGCTGCGCCAGGCGGCAGAGTTCATCACCAGCGGCGATGACGCAATCACATTGATGGTTGGCGTCGATACCATGGTCTATGAAGGCTTCGTGAATCATGGGGCGCGCGGCGCCATAACCGGCATCGGCAATGTGCTGCCGCGCGAGGTGCTGCATCTGGTCGCGCTCTCGCGCAAGGCGGCGGCAGGCGATGCGCGCGCGCGCCGGCACGCTAAGGACCTCGACGAGGCGATGCAGGTGCTTTCCTCCTTCGACGAGGAGGTCGACCTTGTGCTTTACTACAAGCACATGCTGGCAGTGCTGGGCGAAAAGGAATTCGCGCTCAACATAAACCCGACCGACCGGCTCAGCCCCGCCCAGGCGGGTTATGCCGAGGCGCAGCTCGATCTGTTCCGCCGCTGGTATGCCGACTGGTCCGAAAGGCTGGACAGCGACCTGCAATGCGCGTGATCGACAGCCATACCGAGGGCGAGCCCACGCGGGTCATACTCTCGGGCGGGCCGGATCTGGGCGCGGGCAGCGTGTCGGATCGTGCGGCGCGCCTGGCGCGCGACCATGCAGCGTTTCGCGATTCCGTTGTGCGCGAGCCGCGCGGCTCGGATGCCCTGGTGGCCGCGCTCCTGGTGCCGCCCTCGGTGCCCGGTTGCGCCGCCGGCGTGATCTATTTCAACACGGTCGGCAATCTGGGCATGTGCGGCCACGCCACGATCGGCACCGCCGTCACCCTGGCGCATCTCGGCCGCATCAAACCGGGCATTCACAAGCTGGAAACGCCGGTGGGCGTGGTGACGGTGGATCTGCATTCGGGAAACGAGGCGAGCATCACCAATATCGAGAGCTACCGGCTGCACAAGGATGTCACCGTTGCCGTCGAGGGGCTGGGGGCGGTCACCGGCGATATCGCCTGGGGCGGCAACTGGTTCTTCATTTCCCGCGATCTGCCCTGCGCGCTGGAGCAGGCCAATATCGACCGCCTGCTCGACGCCACGCGGCGCATCCGGCGCGCGCTCGAGGACCAGGGCTGGACGGGGGCTGGCGGGGCCTGGATCGATCATGTCGTGCTGCTGGGCCCGTCCCGGGCGGCCGATGCGCGCAACTTCGTCTTGTGCCCCTCCGGCAGCTATGACCGCTCGCCCTGCGGCACCGGCACTTCGGCGCTTTTGGCCTGCCTGACCGAGGATGGCCAGCTGGAACCCGGCGCCGGCTGGGTGCAGGAAAGCATCATCGGCAGCACCTATCGGCTGCACTACTTGGCGGGCGAAGGGGGGCAGATCGTGCCCGTGATCCGCGGTCGGGCCTGGGTAACGGCCGAATCCGACCTGCATTTCTCCCCCGGCGACCCATACGCCACGGGAATTCGCGGCTAAGGCGCGCGGGCCCGACAAGAAAATCAGGAGAGCATGATGGAATATTGCAATCTCATCGGCGGCGAATGGCACGAAACCGCGCAATCGGTTGCCAATGTCAACCCGTCCGACCTGTCCGACGTGATCGGCCATGCCGCGTTGGGCGGCGCAGACGATATAGAAAGCGCCATCACTGCGGCCCATGCTGCCGCGCCCGGATGGGCGGCATCGACCCCGCAGCAGCGTTTCGACGTGCTCGATTTCATCGGTAGCGAGATAATTGCCCGCAAGGAAGAGCTGGGCCACCTGCTAAGTCGCGAAGAGGGCAAGACCCTGGCCGAGGGCATCGGCGAGGCGGCGCGCGCCGGGCAGATCTTCAAGTTCTTCGCCGGCGAGGCGCTGCGCCAGCGTGGTGAGCATCTGGCCTCGGTCCGTCCCGGCGTCGAGATCGACATCACCCGCCAGCCGCTCGGCGTGGTCGGCCTGATCACGCCGTGGAACTTTCCCATCGCCATCCCGGCCTGGAAGACCGCGCCGGCGCTGGCTTTCGGCAATGCCGTGGTGCTCAAACCCGCGGCGCTGGTGCCCGCCTCAGCGCATGCGCTGGCCGAGATCATCGCGCGTTCGGGCCTGCCCGAAGGGGTGTTCAACCTGGTCTTTGGCCCCGGACGCAAGATCGGCGCGGCGCTGGTGGAAAGCCCGCGCGTGGCGGCGATTTCCTTCACCGGCTCGGTCGAGACCGGGCGTGGCATCGCCGCCGAATGCGGCCGGCGGCTCAAGAAGTTCCAACTCGAAATGGGCGGCAAGAACCCGATGGTGGTGCTCGATGACGCCGATCTGGGCATCGCGGTCGAGGCCAGTCTGAACGGCGCCTTCTTTTCCACCGGCCAGCGCTGCACCGCCTCGTCGCGGCTGATCGTCACCGAAGGCATCCATGACCGCTTCGTGCAGGCGCTGTCAGAGCGCATGGCGGCACTGCGGGTCGGGAACGCGCTGGCACCTGACACCCAGATGGGCCCGGTCGTCGATGAGCGGCAGATGGCGCAGAACGAATCCTACCTGCAAATCGCCCGCGATGAGGGCGGCGCAGTGCGGGGCGGCGAGCGGCTCAACCGCGACACCGAGGGCTTTTACATGGCGCCGGCGCTGGTGACCGACACCACCAACGCCATGCGCATCAACCGCGAAGAGGTATTCGGCCCCGTCGCCAGCGTCATCCGCGTCAAGGATTATGACGCGGCGCTGGCGGTGGCAAATGACACCGATTTCGGCCTCTCCGCGGGCATCTGCACCACATCGCTCAAGCATGCCTCGCATTTCCGCGCCAATGCGCAGGCGGGCATGGTGATGGTCAATCTGCCCACGGCGGGAGTGGATTACCATGTGCCCTTCGGCGGCACCAAGGGCTCCAGCTTCGGCCCGCGCGAGCAGGGCGCCTATGCCGCCGAATTCTACACCAGCGTCAAGACTGCCTATACCCAGCCATGAACGCCTCCCAGCCCGATATACTGGTCATAGGCGGCGGTGTGATCGGGCTGAGCGCGGCGCTGGAGCTTCAGCGCCGAGGGTTGGCGGTGCAGGTGATCGAGCGCGAGCCAGAAGGCTTGGGCGCATCGAAAGGCAATGCCGGGGCGTTTGCCTTTTCCGAGGTCGAACCGCTGGCCGCACCCGGCATCATGAAGCGCGCGCCGAAATGGCTGCTCGACCCGCTGGGCCCCTTGAGTATCCCGCCCGCCTATGCGCTGAGCATCGCGCCCTGGATGCTGCGTTTCTGGCGTGCAAGCTGGCGCGACCGGCACGCCGCCTCGGTGCGTGCCCAGGCGGCGCTGATGGCGTTGTCGAAATCGGCGCTCGAGGCGCTGGTGGCCGATATCGGGGCCGAGGCGCTGCTCAGGCGCGAGGGTCAGTTGCAGCTATACGACAGCGCCGCGAGTTTCCGCGCCAGCCAGCCGGGCTGGGCAGCGCGGCGCGAGCATGGCATTCCCTTCGAGCTGATCGAGAATGCACCCGCGCGCATTGCCGAATTGCAGCCGGGGCTGGACGGGCGCTTTCGCTTCGCGGCCTACACGCCAGACTGGTTCAACGTCACCGATCCGGCCGAATGGCTGGCGCATCTGCGCACGCAGTTCACCGAACGGGGCGGCAAGCTGGTGCTGGCCGAGGCGCGCGCGCTTGCCCCCGCCGATGATCATGTGCAGGTAGCCACCGACAAGGCACCCCTGCGCGCTGGCCATGTGGTGCTGGCCACCGGCGCCTGGTCGAAGCAACTGGCGCGCAGCCTGAGCGAGCGCCCGCCCCTGGAAACCGAGCGCGGCTACAACACCACCCTGCCCGATCCGCGCTTTGACCAGAAAACGCATCTCAGCTTTCCCGATCATGGCTTCGTGGCGTCGAGGATCGGTC
This sequence comes from Pararhodobacter sp., assembly GCA_020832665.1. Lineage (GTDB taxonomy): Bacteria > Pseudomonadota > Alphaproteobacteria > Rhodobacterales > Rhodobacteraceae > Pararhodobacter. The sequence continues at coordinate 31,811 of JAFIEG010000032.1, forward strand.
AGGGCATCCGCGTCGGCGGCGCGGTCGAGCTGGGCGGGCTGAATCTGCCGCCCAACTGGCGCCGGGCCGAGGCGCTCTTGAAAAAGGCCATGGCTTTCATGCCGGGGTTGAACCCGAAGGGCGGAAAGCAATGGATGGGCTTTCGCCCCTCGATGCCCGACACGCTGCCGGTGATTGGCCGCTCGCGGGCCAGCACGCGCGTGATCCACGCCTTTGGCCACGGCCATCTGGGGCTGACCCAAGCAGCCGGCACCGCGCTTCTGGTCGCCGATATGGTCACCGGCGCGCCACCCGCCATCGACCTGGCCCCGTACCGGGTTGACCGTTTCGCCTTTGCCACAAGCACCACCTGAAAGGACCCCGCCATGAAGATTACCGCCATCCGCGCCTATCAGGTTGACCTGCCCCTCAAGGAAGGGCGCTACAGTTGGTCGAACGGCAATTTTGTCGAGGTTTTCGACAGCACCGTGGTCGAGGTCGAGACCGATACCGGCATCACCGGCTGGGGCGAAAGCTGCCCGCTGGGCTCGGCCTATCTGCCGGCCTATGCGGCCGGGGTGCGCGCGAGTCTCGCCGAGCTGGCGCCGCATCTAATCGGCGCCGATCCGCTGACGGTGGATGTGCTGAACCGGCGGATGGATGCGGCACTGCGCGGGCATTCTTATGCCAAGGCGCCCATCGACGTTGCCTGTTGGGACATTATGGGCAAGACCACGGGCCAATCGGTCTGCACGCTACTGGGCGGCAAGGCGCAGGATGATGTCGTGCTCTACCGAGCCATCTCGCAGATCGCACCTGATGCTATGGCGGAAAATGTCGCGCAGTATCGCGCCGAGGGTTACACCCGCTTTCAGCTCAAGGTTGGCGCGGATGCCGACAGCGACATCGCGCGCATAAGGCTGTGCGCCGAGGCCATGCAACCGGGCGAGGTGCTGGTGGCCGATGCCAATACCGGCTGGACGATGCACGAAGCCGCGCGCGTGGTGAATGCGGTGCGCGATCTGGATGTGTATATCGAACAGCCCTCGCCTACTTACGAGGAATGCCTGGCCACGCGGCGACGCACCCCCCTGCCCTTCGTGCTCGATGAAGTGATCACCGATATCGGCGCGCTGATGCGGGCGCTGGGCGACAGTGCAATGGATGTGATCAACCTGAAGATCTCCAAGGTCGGCGGGCTGACCCGCGCGCGCCAGATCCGCGATCTGTGCCTCTCTGCCGGGGTGCCGATGACCATCGAGGATACCTGGGGCGGCGATATCGTCACAGCCAGCATCGCCCATCTGGCGCAGTCCACACCGGCCGAATTCGCCTTTTCGGCCACCGATTTCAACAGCTATGGCACCGTCACCATCGCCCCTGACGCACCGCGGCGCGTGAACGGCCGCATGCGGGCCGCCGATCGGCCAGGTCTGGGCGTGACGCCTGACCGCGCCGTGCTGGGCAAGCCCGTTCTTGAGGTGACATGATGCGTTCGCTGCGTTCGCTGCAGATCGTCGGTTGCCATGCAGAGGGCGAGGTGGGCGATGTCATCGTGGGCGGTGCGGCGCCGCCACCGGGGGAAACCCTTTGGGAACAGGCGCGCTGGATCCATCAGGATGGTGCGCTACGTGATTTCGTGCTCAACGAACCGCGCGGCGGGGTGTTTCGCCATATCAACCTGCTGGTTCCACCAAAGGCCCCCCGCGCGCAGATGGGCTTCATCATCATGGAGCCCGAACACACCCCGCCCATGTCAGGCTCGAACGCGATCTGCGTCGCAACCGTCCTGCTCGATACTGGCATCATCGAGATGCAGGAACCCGAAACCCATCTGGTGCTGGAAGCGCCGGGCGGGGTAATCGAGGTGCGCGCCGAATGCGTGGCCGGCAAGGCGAAGCGCATCTTCGTGCAAAACGTGCCCTCATTCGCCGGGCAGCTCGATGCGCCGCTCGAGGTCGAGAGCATCGGCACGCTGCGAGTTGATACGGCCTATGGCGGCGACAGTTTCGTGGTTGTCGATGCAACCGCGCTGGACTTCGCGATGGAGGCGCATGAGGCGCGCGACATCGCCGATCTTGGCGCACGGATCACGGCGGCGGCCAATGTGCAGCTTGGCTTCACCCACCCCGAGAACCCCGATTGGCACCATATCTCGTTCTGCCTCTTCGCCACGCGACCGCAGGAAGGCCCCGACGGCCCCACCGTCAACCATGCCGTGGTGATCGAGCCGGGCAAGGTGGACCGCTCGCCCACGGGCACGGCGGTTTCGGCGCAACTGGCGCTGATGCATCGGCGCGGGCAGATTGCGGCGGGGCAGGTGCTGACCGCACGTTCGCTGATCGGATCGCGGTTTCAGGGGCGGATCGTCGGCGAAGCGCAAATCGGCGGCCATCCGGCAGTGGTACCCGAGATTTCGGGCCGGGCCTGGATCACCGACACGCGGCAGCTTCTGCTCGACCCGGAAGACCCCTGGCCGCGCGGCTATCGCGTCAATGACACCTGGCCGCTGCGGCGCTGAAAGGGGGCTGCGGGCAGGCGTGGATCGCGGGCTAGAGGCGTCAGAACAACAGCCCGCGCGGCAGCGGTATGTTGATAAGGCGCACGAAAAGAAACCATATCACGATGGTGGCCAGCACCGGCACCAGAATAGTGCTGGGCCAATGCCTGAGCGGCTCGCGCGTAAGCAGGAAGCTGGCTCCGATCAACGCGATCAGCACACTGACCGCCAGGCCCAGCTTGCTGATCAGCCAGAACAAGCCCACTCCCACCACGACCAGCACGATGCCGGTGATCAGCGAGACGCGCAGATAGTCGGGGCGTTCATCCGACTTGCCGCGCGCCACATCGACCCAGATTGCCATCCCGGCGATGATCAGCGCGATATAGGCCAGTTGCGGAAAGGCATGCGGCCCCAGCCCCGGCCCCGGCCGCCAGTTGCCATAGGCAATATCGAAAAGCCCGACAGCGCCGACAAGAATGGTGACTAGCCCGGTATAGAAATCCTGCCGGCGCAGCATCCTGGTGAGAAACCTGTTCATCTCTGCCTCCCTTCCCGGCGGGTCACTTGCGTTCACGCAGGACGAAAGTGAAGGTAATGATCATGATCGCCGCCGTGGCGTAAAGCCCGATGGCGATGGGGCTGGAGAACAGATGCGTCCACTCCCCTCGCCCGATCAGCAACGACTGGCGCAGCGCCCGTTCGGCCCCCGGCGCCACGATGAAGCCCAGGATCAGCGGCGCCAGCGGGAAGCTGTACAGCCGCAGCACCACGCCCAGCAGGCCGGCGAAGAGCAGCACCCAGACATCGATCACCGAATTGCCCGCCGCGAAAGTGCCCAGAATCGCCAGCACACAGACGATGGGCAGCAGTATGCGCGACTGGATCATCGCGATCTTGGAATAGAGCGGCAGCAAGAAATGCGAGAAGACCAGATTGATCAGGTTCGCATAGATCAGGATTAAAAACAGCGCATAGATGACTTCAGTGTGATCATAGATCAGCCGCGGCCCCGGTGTCATGCCCATCAGGATGAAAGCCGCGCCGAAGAGCGCCGCCGTCGCCGAGCCGGGAATGCCGAAGGCGAATAGCGGGATGAGCGTGGAGCCCGAAGTGGCGCTGTTGCCGGCCTCGGCCGCCGCCACGCCTTCGAGCGAGCCTTTGCCGAACTCGTCGCGGTTTCGCGAGAACCGCTGCGCCAGCCCGTAGCTGATGAAGGCGGCCAGAGACGACCCGGCGCCAGGCAGCGCGCCGATAAGCGTGCCCATTGTCGTGCCGATGGATGTGGCGCGCCAGGTGGCGCGGAATTCGGCAAAGCTCAGCTTGTCCTTGGCGGGGTCGTAATCTCCCAGCAGACTTTCGGCCCGCTTTCTGGTTTCATCAGCGATCTTCTGCGCCCGTGCCATCCAGGCCCGACCCAGCTGGATGATCAGTTCCGACACCGCAAAAATGCCTACCAGAACCGGGATCAGCGCCAGCCCGCCCGACAGCGCCGGAATCCCGAAGGTCAGCCGCAACGAACCACCGATCGGATCGCGCCCGATCATCGCCAGCAGGATGCCGAGCGCGGCCATCGCCACACCCTTGGCGACCTTGCCCTTGGTCAGCGCCGAGATCAGCAGGAGGGAGAAGGCGTAGAGTGCGAAGAACTCCACCGGGCCGAAGGTTAGCGCCACGATGGCCAGCGGCAGCGCCAGGAAGATCAGCACGAAATCAGAGGTCGTGTCGCCGATGACCGAGGAATAGAGCGCGGTGTTCAGCGCCTTGTTCGGATAGCCCTTGAGCTTGGCCTGGTAGCCGTCAATTGCTGTTGCCGCCGAGCCAGGTGTGCCTGGAACCCCAAAGGATATCGCCGAGATCGAGCCGCCGAACATCCCCCCCTTGTAGATGCCGGTGAGCAGGCCGAGCGCCGCCGCCGGTTCAAGAAAGAACACGATGGGCAGCAGGATGGCGATGGCCATGTCGCCGCTCAGGCCGGGAATGGCGCCCAGCGTGACCCCCATCAGCACGCCGATGGCGACGTAGAGGATCACCTCGGGGCTGAAGGCGAGATAGAGCGCGTCGACAAAGGATTCCATGAACATGGGCTGCCCCCTGTTTCAGGCCATACGGAAGGGGCAACGCCCGGCACAAGGCCGCCACCGCCCCGGCGCAAAGCATTCCCCGCGCCACGCCAGGCCCTGCAAGGCAAGGCCGCGCGGCGCGGGGTCAGTGAGAGCAGGTCAGTCGATCTCGCCGATATCGCGCAGGATATTGCCGATCGATTCCACTGTGCCCCTGTAAAGCTCAGTCGACTGCGCCGCAGTCATCGGCTCGATGCCTGCATTGACACGGTCGCTCATGGCCACGGCCGTCGGCGAGGCCAGCGCTTCCATGAAGCAGTCCTGCAGGAACTCGACCGTTTCCGCCGGCACGTCGCTGGTGGCGAAGATCATCAACCAGGCCGGCAGCACCACATCGTAACCCGCTTCGCGGAAGGTGGGTGTGTCGGGCAGGACTGGCGAACGCTCTTCCGAGAACACGCCAAGCGCGGTCAACTCCCCCGAGGCGACTTCGGACGCGATGCTGGGCGGCAGGGTCATACCAAGATCAATGTGACCTCCCATGATCAGGCTGCGTGTTTCGCCACCGCCCGAGGTCGGCACATGAACGTTTTCCAGCCCTGTTTCCATCTCGAACAGGATCAAGGGCAGATGCACCAGCCCCAGCGGCGAGGCGTGCCCGAAGGTGATAGTGCCCGGTTCGGCCTCGGCGGCCGCGACCCAGTCCTCGATGGTCTGGATCTCATGGTCATTGCGCGTGTAGACGGTGGGCAGCCATTCGGTGAAGTTCATCACCGGCTGCCAGTCGTCATGGCTCCAGTCCACGTCATCGACAAAGCCCGAGGTCACGATCGGGCCGTAATCGGTGACCAGCAGGGTGTGGCCGTTGGGCTCGGCGTTGCGCACGAAGTTGACGGCCTCGAGCCCGGCAGCGCCCGACATGCTGACCACGTCGATACGCGGGCCGCAGAATTCAGGCGCGGTCGCGGAAAGCACGCGTGCGGTGATGTCACTGCCGCCGCCGGGACCGAACGGGATGACCAGCCGGATCGGGTCACTCCCCAGTGGGCTGGCGGCAACAAGCGTCGGCGCGATGGCCATCATGGCTGCCGCGGCCGTTGCCGCGGTGCCATTGAGGATGGTGGTCTTGTGGTTCATGGATCGTCTCCCTGGTTGTGAACTTGTCGCGGCGCGCAAGAAGCGCGGCGTGTCGGTGGAGCTCGGGTTTAGTCCCGATTGGATTTTGGATACGTTATTCATTGATGCAACACACCGTCAAGAAGTAAGAACGGTCATGATGCCTATCGCGTCGGTCCTCCTGCCGCCTATCTTGGACAAGTTTACCACAAACACGGCAGGCGAAATGGCCGAATACTGGCTGGTTGTTGATCGAATGTATTGAAATTTATGCACCGAGCAGTCGAAACGAAAAGTTGCCCGGCTGAAAACAAGAGGAATAACCCTGAATGGCGAGAACTGTCGAGATTCGGGCTGCGCCATCCGGCGCCAAGCTTGGAGCAGCAGGAGCATGACCCATGAGGCACCCGCCCACCTGCCGGTCTGGCCCGGCTTCGGCCTGATCGTCGGCGCGCATTGTCTGGGCGCGATGAACCTGCTGGCGGTGCTGGCATCATCGCCGCTGATCGCAGCCGAGTTGGGGCTGTCGGCGGTCGAGATCGGGCTGATCGCCAGCGTCTACTCGGCGGCGCTGGGTGCGCTGTCGATCCCGTCGGGGCGGCTGGCCGACGCCATCGGCGTGCGCGCCGCGCTTTTTCTGGCCGCGGTCGTGATGGCGTCGGGGGTGATGGTCATCGCGTTCGGGTACAGCCTTGCTGCGCTGCTGGGCGGCATGGCGCTGTGCGGTGCCGGCTATAGCCTGGTCAATCCGGCGGCGGGACGGGCTGTGCTGCTTTGGTATCCCCCCGGCTTGAGGGGCACGCTGATGGGCATCAAGCAGACCGGCGTGCCGCTGGGCGCCGCCTTCGGAACCGGCAGCGCGATCCTGGCGCCGGTGCTGGGCTGGCAGGGCGTGATCGGCGCATTGGCGGTGCTGACGGCGCTGTGCGGGTTCTTGTTTCTCATGTTGCCACGCGATGACACCACCCGGTCGCTGCCGCGCATGACCCTGCGCGAGGAGTTCGCCGCAATCGGGCGGCTGTTCCGCGACCCGGTGCTGGGCCGCAACAACCTGGCGAGCGGGCTGACCAATGGCGGGCAATTCATCCTCTGGGCCTATCTGATCGAGTTCCTGCGCATGGGCGCCGGTTTTGGCCTGCCTCTGGCCAATGCATGCCTGAGCATCCTGCATGTGGCCAGCATCGGCGGGCGCGTTTTCTGGGGCTGGCTCAGCGATCGCGCATTGGGTGGCGATTCGCGCGCCGCGCTGCTTTTCCTATCGGGTATCGCGCTGCTGGGCTTTGCGGCAATGGCGCTGGTGATACCCGGCAATGCGCTGTTTCTGGCGCCATTGCTTGCCCTCGTCCTTGGCGCCACGATCTGCTCGGCGGTGGGTGTTCAGATGGCGCTGACGCTGCAATCCGCCCGGTCGGGGCAAGCCGGCGGGGCGATAGGCTACAACATGCTGGCCACCAATTCCGGCGGCGCCATCGCGCCGCCGGCCTTTGGCCTGCTGCTGGAATGGACTGGCAGCTTTGTGCTTGCCTGGCTGCTGGTCGGAGCCATCGTGGCGCTGGCTTTCGGGGTCCTCTGGACAGACCGTCGCAAGGGGCCCGCTCGGTAAACGCGGCTAACTTCGTAGCGGGCGCGGAGGGCATCGATGTGGGCGTTTAGCCACTCGGCAGGCCCGGCATCTCGCCACGCCCGCCAGAATTCCGGATAGCTCAGCGCCCGGAACACTGGCGTCGCGCCCGACAAGCGCTCTCGCCTGTGGCCAGCAGGCATGCGCTCTCAATGCACGGATATCGGTTTGAGCATGTCGTCGGTTTCGAACTTGAGCGCGCTGCGCCAGAGCGGGGTCTTGAAGACATGTCACACATGCTTGCCAGTGCTGTCTTCGCGGGTCTCCATCAGCAATCCGGCCCATTCGAGCGGCCGCAGGACGCAGGGCGAGAACGCGGCCATCTCTCGCCATTAAAGCATTTCGGCGGAAACCTGAATCGTAGGATTCTCAAAGGCTTCTGGTTGTGATTCATCCTGCCTGGAAGGATGGATCATGTCCGCAGCTTTGCCGAATGCCCTGCGTGCGCGGTTTCAGCAGAATATCAAGGAGGGTTTGAGTGGGCGCGCGCGATCCGGATGCGCGGTCACGCTGGCCCTGCGCCCCAGGGGCACCCCGCGGGCAAGGGCAAACTGGCCCCGTATCAGGCCTTTTTCGAAGATCTGGTGGCTCAGGACCCTGACATCACGCTCTTCGAGTTGCGCGATGCCCTGGCGGCGGCGGAGGGTGTCGCGGTTCATCATTCCTCGATTGCCGCGCTGCTGTCCCGCCTCGGGTTCACGTACAAAAAAATCGCTGGTGGCCGCCGAGCGCCGCCGAGCCAGGGTAAGTCAGGCGCGGCACGACTGGCATGCACGCCGCATGCCTGCCATGCGGCGGCAGCCGGAACGGTGTGTTTTCATTGACGAAACCTCAGTGAAGACGAACCTCACCCGGCTGCGGGGCCGTGCCCCGCGCGGTGAGCGGCTTGAGATGGACGCACCCTTCGGCAACTGGGGCACGCAGACCTTCATCACAGGCCTCACAACAGACGGACTGGTGGCACTGTGGGTCATCAAAGGCGCAATGGACGGTCCTGCCTTCGCCGCTTACGTAAAGAAGGTGATGGCTCCGAGCCTGACGCCCGGCGCCGTCGTCATCCTGAACAACCTTGCCACCCACAGGAACGTCGAGGCGGCAGAGGCACTCCGGCAAGCCGGATGCTGGTTCCTCTACCTGCCGCCATACTCGCCGGATCTCAATCCAGTCGAGCAGGCATTCGCAAAGCTGAAAGCCTACCTGCGAAAGATCGGCGCACGAACCTTCACCGATCTCTTCGAAGCGCTCGGCAATATCTGCCGAATGTTCACGCCAGAAGAGTGCTGGAACTACTTCAATGCGGCTGGATACGTGTCAGGTTAAAACCGAAACGCTCTAAGCCGCGTGCCATTCCTTTGCCTCACCGCGGAAGGCTTCGACCAGGGCGGCCTCCGTCGTGCCGTGGTCTGCCTCGACGTTGATGACGTTCACGCTGTCTACGTCTGGCGCGATGACAGCGCTGGCCCGATGCAGGTGGTGTCGGGAGCATACGGTCGGGAATGCGGGCGATATCCGGCCTTATGTAGCAAACGCACCAATAGTCAATCTGCCATCTGACCCAATCTAGGAGAACCGCGATGAAAATGCGTGCGGCACTGGCCGTTGCGGCTTTATCAATTTCATCAACCGATGGAGTAGCAACCACTCACTTTTCCCAATGGGACGGTGGCACCAGCAACCACCTGTTCTTCAGGGATTTCGCCGCGCATAGCGACGTGGAATGTCTCGCTGCCGCCAGCGCTGCGATAGGTGACGCAAAGGTCAATATAGAGACGACCGAACATAAAAGCTTCATTTTCAGGCGCGCCCGCAACAGAATAAACTGGCTCTTGGCGGTCTCGGAAAACCGTGGGGCATGGCATGCCAGCGAATGCTTCGACTTTCCCGATCAAGGTTATCGGGGCTTTTCCCACCCACTCATTCACGAACATCCGGAAAGCGACGTGGTTCTGCCTTACTTGCTCGGGGAGAATGCCGTGTTTTACATGTGCGAGAACCTCGGTGGCCGGGCTCTTCCCTACGTTTATGACTCGTGCGTGAATTTCAAAAACTATCCAATCTCTATCGATGGAGATAGTAGCAACTGGATTGATCAAGTCGAGCCATGGACGCTGCTCGCTCCGCATGATTCGGTTAGCCTCCATGGCAGCTTCCGACGCATTAACAGCGGCAATGTTGGTCTTGTTGGCCTGCATCAATGTTCCATAAAGCAATCCGGCTGCGACTATGGCGAACGCCATCATGAGCCACTGGGCAACGCTATCGAACAGACCAAAACACAATCCGAACCATGGCCCCCATACTGGCTCATTCCCATTGCCGCATTGGTTGGTATTGTTAGCGCTTTGGTCTATTGCATAGGACAATTGAGTGTCTGGCTCGTATCCAGAGGAAGCGAGAAGCGTTAAAAGGACAGTTGAGAAGATCCCAACTGTCAGTCCAAGTGCAAAGTGACCGTCTGTAAAGCGCTTAGACATGCCAACATAAACGACGCTGAAAACTTCCCCCTGGAAAGCTTGTTGCGGACGTTCACCTCCTTTTCGCTGATTCCAATAGCTTCCAGCTTTTCAACAAGCTGGGCATAAGTCACGCCTTTTCGCTTAAGCTCAGCTTTCAAGATGTTCGCCGCCTTGGCTTCCCAGTCTGTTTGGTCTGGCATGTATCACCTATAGGTTAAAAAGTATCATATTCGTTACATAAGCCCTTGCACGCGATACGTCAATGCACTATATACGTTACTAAGGTAACGGAGATAGTGACAATGGCACAGCATTTTCTACTTTCAGCAGCATCGCGCACCCTCAGCCTCAAGGCAATCTACAAGGGCGGCGAAGATGCGGCATACCAGACGTTCTGCAAAATGCGCTGGCCGGAAACCCATGGCGAAGCGATCTGCCCCCAGTGCGGATGCATTGAGACCTACAAGATCACCACCCGTCGCAAGTTCAAATGCAAGGCTTGCGGCCACCAGTTCAGCGTGACAAGCGGCACGATCTTCGCCAGCCGCAAAATGGACTTCGTGGACCTTCTGGCCGCGATCTGCATCATCGTGAATGCCGCCAAAGGCGTTTCCATGGTCCAGCTTTCCCGCGATCTGGACTGCCAGTACAAGACCGCCTTCGTTTTGGCTCACAAGCTGCGCGAAGCCATGGCGCAGGAAGTGCAGACCGGCGAAGTACTGACCGGACACGTCGAGATTGATGGCGCATATTTTGGCGGTCACATTCGCCCGAAGAACCAGAAGAAAGACCGCGTGGACCGCCGCCTGAAAGAGAACCAGACCGGCAAGCGCCGCGTCGTAATCGCGCTGCGTGAGCGCGTAGGCCGCACCCTGCCTTTCGTGGCGATGAGCGAAGTTGAAGGCGTGGCGCTGGCAAACGAGAACGTATGCCGCATGGCAACCATGTCAGCCGACGAGGCCAGCCACTGGGACTTGCTGCACGCCGCATGGGAAGTTGACCGCGTGAACCACAGCGAACTTTACAGCGACCACGGCAAGCACACCAACATGGCTGAAAGCTTCTTTTCGCGCCTGCGCCGCATGGTTTCCGGTCAGCACCACCACGTCAGCCCGCAATACCTGCACCAGTATGCGAACCACGCCGCGTGGCTGGAAGACAACCGCCGCTTTGACAATGGCGAACTTGCGCACCGTTTGGTGGCGAACTCAATGGGCGCACCTGTCAGCCGCGCGTGGAAGGGTTACTGGCAGCGGGCGGCATAAACGCCCACAACCGCCCCTCGTGGCGCAACTGCCCTGACTTCTTCATCTGCCCGATTTGCGCATAGACGCTACGATACATCGCGCCGTAGTCCAACCCATGCGCCTCACACACCCGCGCGACGACTTCTGGCCCGGTGCAGGGTCCAGCGCGCAGCGCAGTGAATATCGCCACCCGCAATTTGCCCCGGCTAAATGAAGCCGATGCTTTGCGCGGCACAGGGCCAAGGTTGTCGCCCCGAAGCTGCAAGAGCGCTTCGACGTACTCTAGGCCGGGACCACCGTCGCGTATGATCTGCGCGCGCAGGTTCCGCAATGCCCGCGTGATTGTCTCTTGCTTGTATAGGTAAAGCTGTGTTCCCATGGGACTATCTTACGCGATGAGCGCCGCGAAGGATTCCCTTTTCTTGGTGCGCTTGCTACATAAGGCCGGAAATGCGCGGCGTGCCTGCGCCGAACCTTCCGTCGAAGCCCATGTTCTCGGCTTCGGCCTTGATCGGCTCCTGATATTTCTTCCAGTCCACGCCATAAGGAGGATTGGACAGCATGTAATGGAAGCGCTTGTCTGCGTGGGCGTCTTGGGTGAGCGTGTTTCCGAAAGCGATCTGTTCCGGATCGTGGCCTGTCACCAGCATGTCGGATTTGCAGATTCCGAAGGATTCACCGTTTAGTTCCTGCCCGAACAACTCGACGCGGATCGATGGGTTAAAATCCGTCAGCGCTTCCTCGGTCAGCGCCAGCATGCCGCCGGTGCCGCAGGCTGGATCATAAACCTGCCGGATAATTCCGCGACCGGTGAGTTTGCTGTCATCATTTGCGATGAGCAAGTCCACGATCAGTCGGATCACTTCGCGCGGTGTGAAGTGTTCACCGGCGGTTTCGTTCGAGATTTCCGAGAAGCGGCGGATCAGCTCTTCGAAGAGATATCCCATCTCGATATTACTGATCGTGTCAGGATGAAGATCGATCTCGGTAAAGCGCTCGAAGACGTTCCAGAGGATGCCGCCGTCTTTCAGGCGTTTGAGCTGGTCGGTAAAAAGGAACTTGTCGAGAAAAATGTCTCGGACATTGCCAGAAAAGTTGGTGATATAATCGATAAGATTGTCGTGCAACTGGCGCGGGTCTTGTCCGCGCAACTTGTCGAAGGTGAAGCGAGATCGGTTGTAGACCCTCACGTTCCCGCCGACGGCGCCGAAAAGAATCATGTCGCGGGTAGCATCATCGACACCGTCCGGCAGCGTTTTCTCTGCCTCCAGCACGGCATCCTTCGATGCCTCCAGGATGCAATCCAGCCGCCGCAGCACCACGAATGGCAGAATGACCTTACCGTATTCGGACTGCTTGAAGTCACCGCGAAGAATTTCCGCGATAGACCAGACGAATGATCCAAGATTCTGAATATCGGCTTTTGCCATCTACTATCTCTCCACCCGTCAATCGCCCGGCGCATGCCTATCACGGGCATGGCGCGTCGGCGATTGCGTTTTTTTCTTTCGTTGCCGGACATAGTCGCGCATGAATTCGCGCACCACTTGCGCCGCAGGCTTGTCCTCTGCCTTACAAGCTTCCTGAAACTGCTCGCGCAGCTCCCGATCAATACGTATGCGGAGTCCGACATCTTTCATAGTGACAAAGTGTAACCAGTGGATACACATTTGTGTAGTCCCTTGGTTTAATCCTCCACGGTTTTATCGCCTTGCTTCGCCGGAGCCGTCCGTCACCCCTCACTTGCTGGAGGGGGGTGCGGCGGCG
>JAFIEG010000033.1 GCA_020832665.1 Pararhodobacter sp.
CGCGGAAGCGCCCGGCCCGGCCCCTGCCGCCGCCCCGCCCCCCGGCGCGTGGCCATCATCGGCCGGCAGGTCGTGCAGCGTGGCGAGCAGCAGCTCAAGCCGTTGGCACGCGGCCTCGGCACGGGCGGTCTGAGAATCGAGTGCCGCTGCCCCCGAATCGGCGTTTTCGCGTGCCCGGCGAAGCGTGCGCGACAGATCGTCCACCTGCGCCGAGAGCAGCGCGATGGCGCTGCCCAGACCGCCGTCAAGCCGGGTCAGGGCCTGCAGCCGGCGCGACAGGATGAAACAGTATACTGCGGCACCAAGTGCTGCCGCCACGACCAGAAAATCCGATACGAATGCCACGTTGCCCCCGTTGGTTGAGCCTGTCAGTTGAGAATGAATTCGGTTACCAGCAGGTCGTTCACCCGCCCCGCGCCGGTGACGATCTGCACGCGCCTGAGCATCTGCGCGCGAAGCCGAATCAGCGAGGCCGGCTCCTCTATCTCGTGCATTTCCAGCGCACGCAGATAGATGTTCAGCACATCGATGATACGCGGAATCAGGCGGCTGACCTCGGACACATGCTCGGGCGCCACCTCGAGTTGGGCGCCGAAGCGCAGCATCCGCGACTGCCCGCGCGGGCCGAGATTGATCACGATCGGCTCGAGCGCCACATAGGAAAAGCCGGCCGGCTCGGGCACGGGCGCGGCAGAGGCGGCGGCCTCGGGCGCACCCGCTCGCCACAGCTCGTTCTGGGTGACGTAGAACCCGCCCGCCCCTGCCGGCAGCGCCAGCAAGAGCCCGAGCAGCCATCCCTTGCGGCTTCTCGCAGGCGCCTGTTCGGGCGTTTGTGCGGCCTCGCTCATGATTGCGTCCTTTCGACCCGTTGGCGGGTGGTTTGCCCGCCGAGTCCTCGCACAAGGTGACTAACCGATTGTTAAGCGCTCTCGGTCAAGGATCGCGGCTGACGGGGCAGAAGAACCGTTTGCACAGGAGTGGCTTGTTGGAACAGTTGCTGGGCTTCTGGAATGCGTTGGATAACCGCCGCAGGCTAATGCTGGGCGCGGGGCTTGCCGCGGCGCTGGTGACCGTGCTCGCGATCGCACGAATCGCCGCCACGCCTTCGATGGCGCTGCTTTATGCCGGGCTCGAAGGGGCACCGGCGGGCGAGGTGATCCAGGCGCTGGAACAGCGCGGCATCCGCTACGAGGTGCGCGGCGATTCGATCTGGGTTGATGCCCGCATGCGCGACGAAACGCGCATGGGCCTGGCCGCGCAGGGGCTGCCGGCCAACACCGCCGGCGGCTACGAGTTGCTTGACGGGCTCAGCGGCTTCGGCACCACCTCACAGATGTTCGATGCCGCCTATTGGCGCGCCAAGGAGGGCGAGCTTGCCCGCACCATCGTCGCCAGCGCGCATGTCAGCGCCGCGCGGGTGCATATCAGCCAGGGCGGCCAGCAGCCCTTCCGGCGCGAGCAGCAGGTCTCGGCATCGGTGACGGTCACCCCCGCCGGCGGCAGCCTGGGTACGGTCCAGGCCGAGGCGCTTCGCTTTCTCGTTGCCTCGGCGGTGCCGGGGCTGGAGCCGGCCAATGTCGCGGTGATCGATTCGGTCTCGGGGCTCGTTGTGGCCCAGGATGACAATGGCACCCGCTACAGCGGCGAGCGGGCCGAGGCACTGCGGCGCAATGTCGAGCGCCTGATCGAGGCGCATGTCGGGCGCGGTCGCGCGGTGGTCGAGGTCAATGTCGATACGGTGACGGACCGCGAAACCATCGTCGAGCGCCGGCTCGACCCCGAATCGCGCGTCGCCGTGAGCGAGGAAAGCGAAGAGCGCAACGCCACCAACACCGACACACGCGCCGGCGCCGTGACCGTGGCCTCGAACCTGCCCGACGGAGACGCGGCCGGCGGCGACGGGCGCAGCGATTCGCGCGACATCCAGACCCGCGAACGCCGCACATGGGAGGTCAGCTCGCTCAGCCGCGAGTTGCAGCGCGAACCGGGAGCGATCAGGCGCCTGACCGTGGCGGTGCTGGTTGACGGGGTGCGCGCGCCCGATGCCGGCGGCACCATGCAGTGGCAGCCACGCTCCGATGCAGAGCTGGAGGCGCTGCGCGAGCTGGTTGCCTCGGCGGTCGGTTACGACCCCGAGCGCGGCGATGTGATCACGCTTCGCTCGCTGCCATTCGAGCCGGTGGCCGAGGCCGCGGGCGGCATTCAGCCGGGGCTGGCCGAGCGGCTGGGGCTGGATGTGATGGGCATCATCCGCCTGCTGGCGCTGGCGGTGGTTCTGCTGATCCTGGCCTTTTTCGTCATCGGCCCGGTGCTGCGTGCCGCGCGCGGCAATGGTGCGCAGCAAGGCGGCGATGACGGCCCGATGGCGCTGGCCGGGCTCGACCTGCCGGGCGGCGACCATGGTTTCGCAACGGTTCCGGTGCTGACTGGCGAGATCGATGACGATGAAGGCCCCGGCGCCATGCCCGGCGTCATGTCTGGGGGGCGGGCAACGGGGCATGACGAAGCCGATCCTGTTGCCCGGATGCGCCAGCTCATTGCCGAAAGACAGGACGAGACGATGGAAATACTGCGCCACTGGATGGAAGATCATGACGGAGGCCGCTGATGTCCGCGCCCTTGCGACTTGAGGTTTTCGAAACCCCTGGCGAGCCCGAGGCGCCAAGCTTGGTCATGCCCGAGGATCTCGAGGATCTGAAGCTCAACGCCTATGAGCGCGGCTACACCGCCGGCTGGGACGACGCCATGCGCCAGGCATCCGACGAGACGCGCGCGCGCCACGAGGCGCTGGCGCGGATGGCCGAGGGGCTGAGCTTCACCTTTCACGAGGCGCAGGCGCATGTGCTGGGCGCGCTCGAACCGCTCCTGCAGGCCATCGCGGCCCAGATTTTGCCCGAACTGGCACGCGCGGCGCTGGTGCAGGCGGTCGGCGAAGAGCTGATGTCGGTGGCGGCAACGCTGGCGGGAACGCCGGTCGAGCTGCGCGTGCCGGCCGGAAAGCGCGATGCCTTCGAGGAGGGTTTCGAGGGGCTGGTCCTGCCGCCGCTGGAGATTGTCGAATGCGACGATCTCGCCGAGGGGGTGGCGGAATTTGCCGCCGATGCGCGCCATACCCGCGTCGATCTTGCCGGCGTTGCCGACCGGCTGGCCGATGCCATCACGCGTTTCTACCAGACCGACATGCCGCAAAAGGAGGCCGTCAATGGCTGAACCCGCCGACAACCCCGAGCTGCAGGCCGCCGCCGCACCCGCTTCCGCCTCCGGCGAGGGCAGCGAGCCGCGCCCGGCAATGCGCGGCGCCTTCGGCCAGGTGCCGATCGAGATCGTGATCTCGGTGGGCCGCGCCCGGCCGACCGTGCGCGAGATGCTGCAGCTCAGGCGCGACAGCGTGCTTGCGCTCGACCGGCGCCTCGACGAGCCGGTCGAGCTGCATGTCGGAGACCGGCTGATCGCGCGCGGCGTGCTGGAGGAACTCGAGGGCGAGCAGGCCGGCCAGATCGCGGTCAGGCTGACCGAAGTCGTCGATCTCAGCGACGGGCTGTGACATGGCCTCGAGCCACGCCGCGCCGGCTCCCGGGGCCGCCTCCCCGCCTTGGGTTGTTTCGCCGCGGCGCGTGGCGCCGGCGCGCAACGTCGCGGCAGTGCCTGTTGGCCGTGTTGCGGCAATGCCGGGGATGACCGCTCAGGCGGCGCCCGCGCGCGCCGCGCACATTGCCGGCAATGGCCGGCCGGGCCGAAGCCACAGCCACAGCCGGGGGCAGGGCGGGGTAAGGGGCAGTGACAATGGCAAAGGCCGGCCCATTCGGCCGGTAGCGGCTGCTTCACCCTGCCAAGCCCGTCAGCGGGAAGGGTCGTGCCGGAAGGCCTTGTGGCGCCGGTTGCTGCCGGTGGCCTTCCTTCTGTTGGTGACGCTGCCGTGGCCGGCGGCGGCGCAGGAGATCACCCTTAGCTTCGGCGACGAGGGCAGCCTCGCGGTGCGCTCGGTCCAGCTGATCGCGCTGATGACGCTGCTCAGCCTGGTGCCCGGCCTGGCGATCATGATCACCTGCTTTCCCTTCATCGTCACCGTGCTCGCCATCCTGCGCCAGGCCATCGGGCTGCAGCAATCGCCGCCGGGCATGTTGCTGACGACGCTGGCCATCTTCCTGACCTGGTTCGTCATGGAGCCGGTCTTCACCGCCGCCTGGGAAGCCGGTATCGAGCCGCTCAATGCCGGGCACATCGGTCTGGAGGAAGCCTTCATGCGCGCGATCGAGCCGTTTCGCGGCTTCATGGCGGCGCGCATCGATGCCGACACCTTTGCCAGCCTCGCCGGGCTCAGGCCCGAACCTGTCGCCACCGGCCCCGAGGCGCCGCTTTCGGTGCTGGTGCCCTCGTTCCTGCTGTCGGAACTGGCGCGCGCCTTCGAAGTGGGTTTCCTGATCTTCCTGCCCTTCCTGATCATCGATCTCGTGGTCGCCGCGGTGCTGATGTCGATGGGCATGATGATGGTGCCCCCGGCCATCGTGTCGCTGCCCTTCAAACTGGCCTTCTTCGTGGTCGCCGATGGCTGGTCGCTGGTCTCGGCGGCGCTGGTGACGGGGTATTTCTGAACAATGGCGCAGACTGCCCGCCCTGCCGATTGCCTTGTGCGCAATGGGACGTGGCGAAAAGGGCAGCGCCCGCAAGGCGCGCGGGGTGGGCGGGTGGGAGCGCGGCTTGCGGGCGCTGCCCGTGCTTCAGGTGATGCAGTCAATCGAAACCGGCAAGCAAGGGCAGATTGACCTCCCCGCAGCGGGCAGGCTGTGCGCTTTGCTCAGCGCCAGCTCACATCGCCCAGGAAGATATAGCCAGCGCCGTAGATGGTCTTGATCAACCGCGGGTTCTTGGGGTCCTCGCGCAGCTTCGCACGCAGCCGCGAAATGCGCACATCCATCGCCCGGTCGAAGCTTTCCCCGGCTGCGCCGCCCAGTGATTCCTGCATCTGCGCGCGCGAGATCAGCCGCCGGGGCGATTCCAGAAACAGCCGCAGCACCTCGCCCTCGGCATGGCTGAAGCCGACCTCGTCGCCATCATCGGCGACCAGCGCATAGCGGTCGAAATGTGCTTCCCAGCCGGCAAAGGCGGCGATGGTGGCGCCGGTATCCTGGGCGGCGCGGGTATTCTTGCGCAGCCGCGCGCGCACGCGCGCCACCACCTCGGCCGGCTCGAAGGGCTTGATGATGTAGTCGTCGGCGCCCAGTTCCAGCCCCGTCACCCGGTCCTGCAACTGCGCGCGGCCCGAGACGATGATGATGGTGGCCCCCGATTCAAGCGCCAGCCGATGCACCAGCGCCAGCCCGTCGCGGTCGGGCAGGCCCAGATCCACCAGGCAGACATCGGGCGTAGTGCGCTTGAGCGCGGCCTCGAACTCGGTGGCGCGGGCATAGGTCGAGGTGCGAAATCCCGCCTCGCCCAGCGCATCGGCAAGAATGCGGCGGATCTCGGCCTCGTCATCGAGAATGGCGACATGCGGCTGGCTCATGCTAGGGGCTCCAGCGAGCGGCCGGGCGCCACCTCGCAGCGGCCGAGAAAGGCGCCCAGCGCCTCGGGGCCGAAAGGTTTGCGCAGGACGGGGAAATGGCGCGCGCCTTCCATGTGCAGCGCCGCGCCGGGCGGCAGCGAGGTCATCAGCCCCATGGCGATGGCGGGAAGCCGCGCGCGCAGCCTTCGCAGCAGCGTCAGGCCCGAATCGCCGCCTCGCAGATCGATGTCGGAGAGCACCATGCCGATGCCCTCGATCTCGGCCAGCGCCTCGGCATCCTGCGCGCTTTCGGCCTCGAGCACGGCATGGCCCTGCGCGCAGAGCATGTCACGCACATGGGTGCGGATATCAGCGTCATCTTCCACCAGCAGCACAAGGTGCCCGTGCTGCTGCGGCTGCGCCAGCCGCAGTGGCAGGCGCAGCGTGACGCGCGCACCGCCGCCAGAGCGGTTGGCAAGCCGCACCGAGCCGCCGCAAAGCGTGGCGTGGTCATAGACCATTGCCAGACCCAGCCCCGAACCGGCGCCGCGCTTGGTGGTGAAGAACGGGTCGAGCCCGTGTTTCAGCGCTTCGGGCGAGAAGCCGGGCCCGTCATCCTCGACGGTGAATTCCAGCCAGGTATCGCGGCGGCGGCGCAGCGAGAGCCTGATCTCGCCGCCGGCTTCGCCCATGGCGTCGCGGGCGTTGAGGATCAGGTTCAGAAGGCTGTCCTGCACCGCGCCCTGATCGAGCAGCACCGCGCCCAGCCCGTCTTCGCATTCGATGCCCAGCCGCGTGGCATCGGGCAGCGACGGGCCGGCAAGCAGCGCCAGATCGTCGAGCAACCCGGCCAGATCGGTGGGTTCGGCGCGAAGCTCACGCGGCCCCGAGATGGCGCCTATACGCTGCAACAAGGTGCCGCCTCGCCGCGCCGCGCCGAGGGTGGCGCGCACCAGCTCGGCACCCTCGGCGGGCAGGCCCGGCAGGCGGTGAAGCTTTTCCTGCATCCCCAGGATGATGGTCAGCAGGTTCGAGAAATCATGCGCCAGCCCCGAGGTGAGTTGCGCGGCCAGTTCGCGCTTTCGGGTCTGCATGAGCGCGGCGCGGGCCTGGGTTTCTTCGGTGATGTCGGTCGACAGGATATAGATGCCGCCGCCCTGTTCCTGGCCCGAATTGTCGACAAGGCCCGGATCGGGGGTCAGCGCAACGCGAATACGCCGCCCGCTTTCCTCATGGGTGATTTCGCACACCGCCGATTCGCCGTCGAGCGCGCGCTGCATATGCGGGCGGATGCGCTCGAAGGTCATGCCCAGCGCCTGCGCCGCGTGCAGCCCGACGACATCGCCGGGCACTCCCGGCATGATCGATGACAGCCGGCGGTTGGAATAGGTATAGACCAGATCGCGGTTCACATGCGCGATATGCGCCGGCATCATCTCGGTGGTCAGCCTTGTGCGCGCCTCGATCTCGGTCAGCTCGCGCTTGGCCTGTTCCAGCGCCGCGTTCATTGCCGCCAGCTCGCGGTTGGCCAGGCTCAGCCTTTCGGCATGGGCGAAAAGCTGGCCCGAAAGCTCTTCCGAGCGTGCGCGCAGAAGTTGCTCCTGCAGCTTGATCTCGGTGATGTCGGTATAGACCGTCACCCAGCCGCCCTGTGGCAGCGGCGCCCCTTCAACGCTGATCCAGCGGCCATTGGCGCGCTGGCGTTCCATGTAATGCGGCTCGAAGGCCCGCGCCGTCTCGACGCGCACGCGCACGGCCTCTTCCGGGTCTGGCTGGGGGCCGTATTCGCCCTTGTTGACCAGATAGCGGATCGTGTCTTCGAAAGTGGCGCCGGGGGTGACCAGCCGGTCGGGCAGGCCGAACATTTCCTGATAGCGCTGGTTGCAGACGGCCAGGCGCAGATCGCTGTCGAAGATCGACAGCGCCTGCTGGATCAGGTTCAGCCCGGCACGGGTAAGCTTTTCATTGGCTTCAGCGAGCATGATGCCTGCAATCTCCCCCCTCGGTGCCGCGGCTGCGGCCCGGCCGCAGGATAGGCGCAGCGGCCGCCGCTGCCAAGCCGCGCGTGTTTGCGCCACGCCATAAGGGGGCTCTGCCCCCGTCCAGCCCCGCAAGGGGGGCTGAACTCCCCCGGCGTATTTCGGGGCAAGATGAAGGGGGTGCGGACTGCGCGGCCAGGGCGGCCCGCATCTCCTGTGCCTTGTCGAAGCGGCGGGCAGGATGCGTTTCAGTTGAGGGTTTCGCCCGGGTCCACGCCCCACAGTGCCGTGCGCGGCACCCAGCCGCGCCAGCGATCCACCCGCAGTCGGCACCAGGCCTCTTCGCAGGCGAGGATGCGCGCGATGACGCCGCGTTCAAGAAGCGCCACCTCGCTGGCGCTCTCCTGGGGCTGGCTGCGCATCACCGCCATGTCCTGCATCACCAGCGCGGTGCGCACCCCCGAAAGCAACGAATAATGCATCCAGCCGCCTTCGCCGTCGTGATCCTCGACGCGTCGCCAGTGCTCGAACTCGGCGGTAACCCTGAGTGGCATGTCGCGGCGGGTGAACAGCCAGTCCACACGGTGCCCGCGATTGGGGCCGCGCCGGGCGCGCCCCTCGGATGTCTTGAGCGAGACATAGCGCGGCAGCGGCAGGCCGGTTTCGGGGCCGCGTTGCAGCGCTTCGGCGGGTTGCGATGCCGGTATTGCCTGGGTGTTCTGGCCCGTCTGCGCCGCCGCACCGGCGCCGGCCAGCGCCAGCATCAGCGCCGCAAGGGCGCCGGCCAGCGCCGCCGCAATCCTGCCATTGCTCATGCTCTGTGCTCCTGCCCGTTTGCCTGTTGCCTGTCTGCCTGCCGCGTCTAGCCTGCCATCGGGCCAAGCCCGAAGGCCCCTTCGCAACAATCGGGCGCATGCGCCCCTTTCAGGGTCATTTTATTGCGCCGCGGCTGCGAGGGTGCTTGTGCCTTTTCTCGCTATCGGTCACTTTGCCAGCGTCAATGCCGATTGGAAAGCCCCGAGGAGAGCCGATGCCCGCAAAACGTCTCAGTGTTGTCGTCACGCGACGCCTGCCCGACCCGGTGGAAACCCGCCTGAAGGAGCTGTTCGACACCGAGCTGAACGAGGACGATCGCGCGATGAGCCGCGAAGAACTGGTCGCGGCGATGCAGCGCGCCGATGTGCTGGTGCCCACGCTGACCGATCAGATCGACGCCACCATGCTGGGCCAGGCCGGCGAACGGCTGAAGCTGATCGCCAATTACGGCGCCGGGGTGGACCATATCGATGTGCATTCGGCCCGCCAGCGCGGCGTGCTGGTTTCCAACACCCCCGGCGTGGTGACCGAGGATACCGCCGACATGACGATCGCGCTGATGCTGGCGGTGACGCGGCGCATCCCCGAGGGGCTGGCCGAGATGCAGGCCGGCGAGTGGCGCGGCTGGTCGCCGATGGCGCATCTGGGCAGCCGCATCGGCGGCAAGCGGCTGGGTATTCTGGGCATGGGGCGGATCGGGCAGGCGGTGGCGCGCCGGGCCAGCGCCTTTGGGCTGCAGATCCATTATCACAACCGCAAGCGGCTGCGCGCCGAGGTGGAAGAGGCGCATGAGGCCACCTGGTGGGAAAGCCTGGATCAGATGGTGGCGCGGGTCGATGTGCTGTCGATCAACTGCCCGCATACGCCCTCGACCTTTCATCTGCTCAATGCGCGCCGACTCAAGCTGATGAAGCCCACGGCGGTGATCGTGAACACCTCGCGCGGCGAGGTGATCGACGAGAACGCGCTTACCCGTGCGCTGCGCTCCGGTGAACTGGCAGGGGCGGGGCTGGATGTGTTCGAACGTGGCGCCGAAATCAACCCGCGGCTGCGTGAATTGCCTAATGTGGTGCTCTTGCCGCATATGGGCTCGGCCACACTGGAGGGGCGCATCGAGATGGGCGAGAAGGTGATCGTGAACATCAAGACCTTCGCCGACGGCCACCGCCCGCCCGATCAGGTGCTGCCCTCGATGCTGTAGGGCGGGGTTCATCCCGCCCCGCGCCCTGCATTCTCAGTACCCGGCCTGGCGGTCCACCAGATGCAGAAGCGGCTCGCCGGCCAGCGAGCGGCGGATGTTCTCGGCAATCACATGCGCCGCCGTCGCGGGCCGGGTTTCGGCGGCGATATGGGGGGTGACGGTTACGCTGGGGTGGCGCCAGTAGGGGTGATCGGCGGGCAGCGGCTCGGTGCGGAATACATCGAGTGTGGCCTGGCCTATCTGCCCCGAATCGAGCGCCGCCAGAAGCGCTGCATCATCGATCAGGCTGCCGCGGCCGGGGTTGATGATGGAAGCGCCGCGCGGCAGCCAGGTCAGGGTTTCGGCGTCGAGGATATTCTCGGTTCCGGCGGTGGCCGGCAGCAGGGTCACTGCGATCTGCGCCCTGCCCAGCGCGTGGCGCAACCCGTCGCGCCCGTGATGGCAGGCGATACCGGGAAGCGATTTCGGCCGCCGGCTCCAGCCCAGCACCTCGAAGCCCATGCCCGCCAGCGCCCTTGCGCAGGCCTCGCCCAGGGCGCCCAGCCCCAGCATTGCCACCGGCCTTTCGCTGGCCAGCGGCGGCGCGACCGGGTTCCAGCGCCCGTCCTGCGCGGCGAGGACCGCATCGAGGCCCAGATGCAGCCGCAGCACATGGCCGGCGACATATTCGACCATGCCCCGCGTCAGCCCCGGATCGACCATCCGGCACAGCGGTTGTGTAAGCGTGGGGTTGGTCACTATCCGCTCGACCCCGGCCCAGAGACTGAATACGGCGCGGCAGCGCGTGAACTGGGTGAAATCGCCCGGCGTGTCGTCGCCCGGTGCATAGAGAATGAAATCCACCTTGCCGGCCGGAGCTTCGGTGGTGATCTCGGCCTTGACTCCGGCTGCGGCGAGGGCCTCGGCGAGCGGGCCTTGCCAATCAGGCCAGCGCGCCTCCCCGCCGGCAAACAGCACCAGCGGCTTCATGCCGGCGTCCTTGGGCGGTGCACGCAGGCGCTTTGCACCAGTCCGAATCCGATAAGGATCATCAGCATTGCCGACCCTCCGAAGGAAACCAGCGGCAGCGGTACGCCCACCACCGGAATGAGCCCCGTAACCATCGCCATGTTGGCCGCGAAATACAAAAAGAAATTCCCCGCCACGCCCAGAATCAGAAGCGAGGCAAAACGGTTGCGGCTTTGCAGCGCGGCGATGACGCAGGCCACCAGAATGGCGATATAGAGTGCCAGCAGGGCCACCGCGCCGATGAAGCCGAATTCCTCGGCCAGCGTGGTGAAGATGAAGTCGGTGTGTTTCTCGGGCAGGAACTGAAGCCGCGATTGCGTACCCTGCATGAAGCCGCGCCCCGACCAGCCGCCCGAGCCCAGTGCGATCATGGCCTGGTTGATGTGATAGCTGGCGCCCAGCGGGTCGATCGAGGGATCGAGAAAGGCATCGATCCGGCGATACTGGTAGTCCTTGAGGATTTGCCAGCCTGTCCCGCGCGAGGCCAGGACCAGCGCCACCACCCCGGCACCGCCGCCCAGCGCCAGGCCGAAATACCACAGGCTGACCCCGGCGAAGAACATCACCAGCACGCCCGAGCCCAGAATCAGAAGCGCCGTGCCCAGATCTGGCTGGCGCAGCACCAGCAGCGTGGGCACCAGCGCGATGGCCAGCCCGACAAGCACGAAAAGCGGGCGCGACACGCGCCTGAGATCAAGCGCGTCGTAATAGGCCGCCATGGCGAGAATGACGGTGATCTTGGCCATTTCCGAAGGTTGCAGCCTGATCGGGCCGATCTCCAGCCAGCGGCGCGCGCCCATGCCCACGGTGCCGAAGAACTCGACCCCAAGCAGCAGGATAACCGAAATCGCATAGGCCAGCCCGGCCATCGAGCGCCAGAACCACAGCGGCACGAAGGCGATGGCGAACATCAGCGCCAGCCCCAGCGCGAAGCGGCGCATCTGCGGCTCGGCCCAGGGCGTCAGCGAGCCACCGGCGACCGAGTAGAGCATCAGAAAGCCCACCGCCGCCACCGCGGAAAGCAGCACCACCAGCGGCCAGTTGAGATGCAGCACCTTGGCAAGGCCGGTCGGCGAACGCCTGACATTGTATTCAAGATAGCTCATCGCCTGCTTCCCCCGCCGCCTCTCATGCGCGGCTGCGCTGTGGGCCGTCGGCGTCGGCCGGGCCGATGCGTTCGCGCAGCTCGCGCAGCATCGCCTCGATCCGGTTGCGCTGGGGTTGCGGATAGGCCTCGATGGCGGGCCAGCCGTCATTGAGCGCGGCCAGCATGATGTCGCGCGCGATGGGGGCTGCCACGGTTGAGCCGCCGCCGCCATGCTCGACAACGACGCTGAGCGCGTAGCGCGGCGCCGATTCCGGTGCGAAGCAGACGAAAAGCGCGTGATTGCGCCGGTTCCAGGGCAACTGCTCTTGCCGGCGTATCCCGGCGGCGCGTTCGGCAGCGCTGATGCGGAACACCTGGCTGGTGCCGGTCTTGCCGGCCATGCGCATGCCGGCCTCGACGATGCGCGAGGAATAGGCGGTGCCGCGCACATCGTTCGAGCATTCCGCCATGCCGCGCTGGATCAGCGACAGTACCGGCGCGGGCAGGTCGAGCGCGGGCTGCTCGGGCACCGGCAATTCATTTCCGTTGATCGCCTTGACCAGCCGCGGCAGCACCGCGCGGTTGGTCGCCAGCCGCGCTGTCATCACCGCAAGCTGCATCGGTGTGGTCAGCACGAAACCCTGCCCGATCGAGGCGTTGACGGTGTCGCCCACCATCCATTCCTCGCCCCGGCGCTGGCGCTTCCACTCGCGCGAGGGGTTGAGCCCGGACGACACCGCCGAAAGCGGCAGGTCGTAGCGCTGCCCCAGACCCAGCCTTTCGGACATGGCGTTGATGCGATCGATGCCGCAGCGCTGGGCCAGCTCGTAGAAATACACATCGCAGCTTTCCGACAGCGCCGACACCAGGCTAAGCCGGCCATGCCCGCCGCGTTTCCAGCAGTGAAAGCGGTGCCCGGCGACGTCGGTGTGGCCCGGGCAGAAGACGCGCTCATCGGCGCCGACGAGCCCGGCCTGGAAGGCGGCCAGCGCGGTGACCATCTTGAAGGTCGAACCCGGCGGATAGGCTCCCTGCACCGTCTTGTTCGACATCGGGCGGTGCTCGTTCTCGCGCAGGGCGTTGAAATCGGCCACCGAGATGCCGCGCACGAAGAGATTGGGATCGAATGACGGCGAAGAGGCCAGCGCCAGCACATTGCCGGTGTCGATTTCCATGAGCACCGCGGCGGCGCTTTCGCCATCGAGCCGCGCGGCGGCGAAGGACTGCAGATTGCGATCGAGCGTGAGCTGGACATTCTGTCCCGGCACGCCCTCCTGGCGGTCCAGCTCGCGCATCTCGCGCCCAAGCGCGTTTACCTCAACGCGCCGGTGCCCCGCCGAGCCGCGCAACGATTCCTCGAGTTCGCGCTCGATCCCGACCTTGCCGATCTGGAAACGCGGAATCAGCAAGAGCGGCTCGGGGTTTTCCCGCGCCGCCAGATCCGCCTCGGAAACCGGGCCGACATAGCCTACGGCATGCGCAAATTCCGGGCCGTAGGGGTAGTTTCGGCTCAGCCCTACCTCGGGGGTGATGCCGGGCAGGGCAGGGGCGTTGGCGGCCACCCGCGCCAGTTCTTCCCAGCTCAGCCGGTCGGCAATGGTGACCGGCACGAAGGGGCGGTGGCGCATGATCTCGCGCATGGCGCGCTCGATCTCGGCCTCGCCCAGCTCGATGAGTTGCGCCAGGCTCTCGAGCGCGGCGCGCGGGTCTCCGGCATCCTCGCGCACCAGCACGATTCGGTAATTCTGCTCGTTGTCGGCCAGCACCAGGCCATTGCGATCGAGGATCAACCCGCGCGATGGGGGCAGAAGCCGGATGTTGATGCGGTTTTCCTCGGCCAGCAGGCGGTACTGGTCGGCATCGGCGAGCTGCATCTGGCGCATGCGCAGCACCAGCGTGCCCGCCACTAGAAGTTGCACCCCGCCCAGAATGGCGGCGCGGCGCCCGATCCGGCGCGCACTTTCGGCGTTTTCCAGCGGCGCTCTTTTCACAGCTTGCGTCCCAATTCATCGAGTTCACCCGGCGCGGGCTTTCGAATGCGCAGCACGAAATGCAGCACCAGCACCACCGGAGGGTAGAAGAACACTGTGAGCCCAAGGCCCAGCAGGCTCAAGTCCAGCGGTGGCTGCGGCACCATCACAATCGCAAGAACCGTGCGATTGGCCAGCACCATTACCAGCATCACCCCGGCCACCAGCGCCCATTCCAGCGCCAGGTTGATCTCGCGCGCCACGGCCTGGCGCCGGCGCAGGAATTCAGTGCCGGCAAGCACCATCAGCGCCCAAAGCCCCGGCGGGCGCAGGGTGAGCAGATCCTCGGCCAGATAGGCCAGACCGATCAGCGGCGCGGGCAGATGCGCCGGGCGGCGCAGCACCCAGGCCATGGTCAGGCACAGCATCAGATCGGGCATGGGCAGCATGCCGCCGGTCACGTCGAGCGGCAGCAGCCGTATGAACAGGGCGACGGCGAAGAGCAGAAGATAGAGGCCCGCAAAGGCCAGGCTGTCCAGTCGCGGCGCCTCAGCCATCGCCGGCCTCTTCCGCTTCGGGTGCCGCCTCGCTGGCCGGGTCAAGCAGCGATCCGTCCTCGCCCAGCGGGCGCAGCAACGCGCCCGAATGCTCGATCCGCTCGGCCGGGCGCGAGCGTAGCACGCGCAGGAAATCCAGCCGCCCGTAATCGGCCGCCAGCCGCACCCGCATGCGTCGGTCGGAATCGAGCACCACCGCGCCCACCAGCAGCCCGGGCGGGAAGACCCCGCCATCCGAGGCGCTGACCACCCGGTCGCCGGGGCGGATGTCATCGGGCGCCTCGATGAATTCCAGCAGCGGTGCCGGCCCGTTGTCGCCGCTCAGGATTGCGCGCTGCCCCGAAGGCTGCAGGATGACAGGCACGCGGCTGTTGGAATCGGTCAGCAGCATCACCCGTGAGGTGCGCTGCCCCACCCCGGCGACGCGCCCGGCCAGCCCCAGCCCGTCGGTCACCGCCCAGCCATCGACGATGCCGTCGCGCGCACCGACATTGATCAGCACCGATTTGCGAAAGGGCGAGCCGGCATCGGCCATCACCACGCCGGTGACATGGGTCAGTTGCGGATCAAGGCGCACCTGCGCCAGGTCCAGCAGCTGGGCGTTGCGCTGCTCCAGCTGCAGTGCCGCCTCGCGCCAGGCGCGCATCTGCTGCAACTCGCGGCGCAGCTCCTGATTCTGCTCGTAGATACGGGTATAGGAGCGGAAATCCTCGATCATCCGCGCCGCGCGAGTCACCGGCGCCATGGCCCATTCCATGTTCGGCACCACGGCATCGACAAAGGCCATTCGAAAGCGTTCCACCCGCGGGCTGTCGACCCGCCACAACAGGAACAGCCCGGCCAGCACCAGCACCAGCACCGCCAGCAACAGCCGCCGGACGGGGCGGACATAGTCGGCCTCCTGTGAGCGGTCGCTGGGCACGCGAGCCTACCCCCGATCAGCTTTCGTAATCTATGGCGTGGCGCAACTGCCGTTCGTATTCCAGTGCCTTGCCGGTGCCCAGCGCCACGCAGTTGAGCGACTGGTCGGCCACTGTGATGATCAGCCCGGTCTGCTCGCGCAGCGCCAGATCGAGATCGCCCAGCAGCGCGCCGCCACCGGTCAGCATGACGCCGCGATCGACGATATCGGCGGCCAGATCGGGCGGTGTGGTTTCCAGCGCGATCATCACCGCCTCGCAAATCGTCTGCACCGTCTCGGAAAGCGCCTCGGCGACATGGCCCTGGGTGATCTCGATCTCCTTGGGAACGCCGTTGAGCAGGTCGCGGCCGCGAATCTGCATCACCTGGCCGCGCCCGTCATCGGGCATGCGCGCGGTTCCGATGGTGCATTTGATCCGCTCGGCGGTCGCCTCGCCGATGAGCAGGTTCTGATGCCGGCGCAGATAGCTGATGATCGCCTCGTCCATGCGATCGCCCCCCACGCGCACCGAGCGCGCATAGACGATATCGCCAAGCGAGAGCACCGCCACCTCGGTGGTGCCGCCGCCGATATCCACCACCATCGAGCCGGTGGGGTCGGTGATCGGCATGCCGGCCCCGATCGCCGCGGCAATGGGTTCGGCGATGAGCCCGGCACGCCGCGCACCGGCAGAGAGCACCGACTGACGGATGGCGCGCTTTTCCACCGGCGTTGCACCGAAGGGAACACAGACGATGACCTTGGGCTTGGAGAAGGTGGTGCGCTTGTGGACCTTGCGGATGAAATGCTTGATCATCTCTTCGGCCACATCGAAATCGGCGATCACCCCGTCGCGCATCGGCCGGATCGCCTCGATCGAGCCGGGCGTTCGGCCCAGCATCAGCTTGGCGTCCTCGCCCACGGCCAGCACCTGCTTGCGCCCGTCCTTGACGTGATAGGCCACCACCGAGGGCTCGTTGAGGATGATGCCCTTGCCCTTGACATAGACCAGCGTGTTGGCCGTGCCCAGATCGATCGCCATGTCCGATGAAAACAGACCTGAAAGTCCCAGCATGAAACGTCGATCCCGCATTCCTGAAGGCCCGTGTCGGCAATGGCACCGCCGGGCAGGTTCGCGACGTTATAGGCCCGCCACGCCACCGGCGTAAAGGGGAGGGGATGCATACATGCGCGCCGAACCGCCGCCAGCGCACATTCCGGCCTTCACGTTACGGTCATGCAAGCGCCGCGCCCGCCCTTCAAATTGCCTTTCATCTTGGAAAAAAATACTCCGGGGGGAGTCCGCGAAAGCGGACGGGGGGCAGCGCCCCCCGCCTTGTCCGGCACGGGCGGCTTCAGCCCGCCGATTGCATCAGCGCCGCATTGTCGGCGCGTCCGGCGAAGAGATGCAGCTTGTTGAGCGCGTTCAGATAGGCCTTGGCCGAGGCCACCACCGTGTCGGTATCCGATGACTGCCCGGTATAGACCCGCCCGTCACGCGCCAGCCGCACGCTGACCGTGGCCTGGGCATCGGTGCCCTCGGTGACGGCATGCACCTGATACAGCTCCAGCAGCGCGTCATGAGGATACAGCATCATGATGGCGTTGAAGGTGGCATCGACCGGCCCGTCGCCGGTGGCGTCGATGCTCTTTTCCTCGCCGCCCACCGCCAGGGTCAGTTCGGCCTCCTGCGGCCCGTCGGTGCCGCAGACCACGCGCAGGCGCTTGAGTTGCAGGTGATCGTCCTCGCCGCCGGCGACACTTTCCTGCATCAGCGCGATCAAGTCCTCGTCATAGACCTCTTTCTTGCGGTCGGCGAGTGCCTTGAAGCGCACGAAGACGTCCTTGAGCTGGTTGTCTCCCAGCTCATAACCCAGCTCGCTGAGCTTGGCACGCAGTGCCGCGCGGCCCGAATGCTTGCCCATCACCAGGCTGGTCGAGGCCAGGCCAACATCTTCGGGGCGCATGATCTCGAAGGTCTGCGCGTTCTTCAGCATCCCGTCCTGATGGATGCCCGATTCATGCGCAAAGGCGTTCTTGCCCACCACCGCCTTGTTGTATTGCACCGGAAAGCCCGAAACGGCGGCGACCAACCGGCTGATTTGCATGATCTTCGTGGTGTCGATGCCCGTGCGCCACGGCATGATGTCGTTGCGCACCTTCAGCGCCATCACCACCTCTTCCAGCGCGGTGTTGCCGGCGCGTTCGCCCAACCCGTTGATGGTGCACTCGATCTGCCGCGCGCCCGCTTCCACTGCCGCCAGGGAATTGGCCGTCGCCATGCCCAGATCGTTATGGCAATGCGTGGCGAAGGTAATGGTGTCGGCGCCCGGCACGCGCTCGCGCAGCATGGCGATCAGTTCGGCCGATTCGCGCGGCGCGGTATAGCCCACCGTATCGGGGATGTTGATGGTGGTGGCGCCGGCCTTGATGGCGGTTTCCACCACCCGGCACAAATAGTCGTGCTCGGTGCGGGTGGCGTCCATCGGCGACCATTGCACATTGTCGCACAGGTTGCGCGCATGGGCGACGGTGGCCTGGATGCGCTCGATCATGCCCGCCTGATCCAGCGCGGTGATGTCGCGATGCAGCGGCGAGGTGCCGATGAAGGTATGGATGCGCGGGCGCCTGGCGTGCTTCACCGCTTCCCAGCAGCGGTCGATATCGGTGGTGCTGGCGCGCGCCAGCCCGCAGATAACGGCGTTCTTCGCCTGCTCGGCGATTGCCCTCACCGCCTCGAAATCGCCTTCCGAGGCGATCGGAAAGCCGGCCTCGATGATATCGACGCCCATTTCGTCGAGCAGCTGGGCGATTTCCAGCTTTTCTTCATGGCTCATGGTGGCGCCGGGGGATTGTTCGCCATCACGCAGCGTGGTGTCGAAAATCAGAACGCGGTCCTGTTCGGTGGTCATGTCTGTCTCACAAGAATTGGTGCCTCGGGTCCCATTCGGGGGCGACGGGCGCTACCTACCTCTGAGCGGTCGCGCCCGTGGGCACGCTCAGAGGCATGTAAGGAGAAGCAGACCGCCGCTGACCGACCGCAGCCCATGGCCTGCGGCCACGCGGGGCGCGGAGCAAGCGAAGCAGGTGTGGCGGTGGTCATCATGCATGCGCGGAACTATACGGACCGGGCTGGAAAAGAAAAGCCTGAAATGCGCGCCGAAAAGCATCAACATTCTGCTGCCGGCGCCGGCAGCGGCGGGTTTCCTGCACAAACCGACCGAATCGCCCTATGCTGGCGCCATGCTGGTGTTGCCGAAAGGACTTTCCGACATGATCCAGAGGGCTGCCTTGATCGCCTGCCTGTGTTGCCTTGCCGGCGCCGCCACGGCGCAGCAGGTCAGCGCGGACGATGTCATCGGGCCGGTCAGAAGCCAAGCGGTTGCTGACTGTCTGCACAACACCCCCGAGGCGGATGCGCTGGCCTGTTTCGACCAGTCCGGCGTCACCGCCCCCGCGAGGCGCCTCGCGCAGGTGCTGGCTGAGGAGTCAAGCTTCGGCATGCCGGCCATTCTTACCGGGTTTCAGGCCGTCGGCGCGGTTGACGTGGCGACGGTCTTCTTTCCCATGCTGGCCAACACCAATGACCAGATCGTGCTGGTGAACGGCGCCGAGGGCCCGAAGATGGCAGTTGATTTCATGGCCGGCCCCAATGCGCCGCGTACCCCGGAGAACAGCGCGCTCATGGACCGCTACCCCAATGCCTTCGAATCGGGGCGTGTGACCCTTGCCGCGGTGCGCCGGCTGCCGGATGGTGGGCAGCGGTTCGTGCTGCGCGATGTCGTCACCGATGGCTGCCGGGCCTGCCCACCCGTGGCGGTGGCGTTGCGTCATGTTGATTTCGCCAATGGCCGGCTGGCTGGTATCCGCGATATCGGTTGGTACCCGCTGGCGGTGTTCGACCCACAGTTGCGCCGCCAGCGGCTGCGGGCCGGTGATCGGCGGATGCTGCAACAGGCGCTGAACGCTCAAGGCTATGATGCGGGGTCTGTCGATGGTCAGGTGGGGCCACGAACCCTTGGCGCATTGGCCGATTTCCAGCGCGCGCATTGTCTTTCCGTGGCGCCCCGGGTCACACCGGAGGTGGCTGCTGCTCTCTCTGCCGCGCTTTCAAGTCTTGATCCGCCGCCCTGCGCGCCCGCGGCTCCATCGGCGCCCGAGTCCGCGCCGGACGCCGATGCGGTCGCGCTTCCGGTGCGCGATGGCGTCTATGCCGCCATGCCCGAAGGATGCCCGAACCATGACGGGGGCACACGCACCGGTGATGCCGAAATTGCCGCCAACCTGCGGGTAACGCTGCGCGACGGCCAGTTCCACCAGATGACGCAGGCTTGCCCGATTGTCGCCTATATCGAGGCGGACGGGCAGGGCCGGTTGAGCATGGATTGCGTTTATGGCGATACGCCGGTGCTGTACAATTTCGTCATCACCCCGATGACGCGCAACAGTTTTGAACGCAATGGCCAAGTCTACAGCCGCTGCGCCGAGCAATGACACGGCCGCATGACATGGACTTGCATAGACCGGACCGCAGATAAAAACCGCCCCACCGAATTGGCGGGGCGGGGCCTTTGGCCGGCCGGCGCGCTTATGGCAGTGCCGGGATTTCCAGGCGCGGCATCTCGCCGGTGAGCGCGTGCAGGAAGGCAACAAGATCGTCGAGTTCGTCCTCGGCGAATTCCTGCCCCAGCATCTGATCGCCCATCAGCTGCACCGCGTCGTGCAGGTTGTCCACCGAGCCGTTGTTGAAATACGGATAGGTCACCGCCACGTTCAGCAGCGTCGGCGTGCGGAAGGCAAAGCGGTCCATTTCGTCGCCTGTGACCACGAAGCGGCCCTCATCGGTCGAGCCGGGCAGCTCGAAACGGTGGAAGTTGCTGTCGGTCAGCGCCGGCCCGTTGTGGCAGGCCACGCAGCCGCTGTCGGCAAACAGGCGCATGCCGCGCACCTGCTGCTCGCTCATCGCCATCTCGTCGCCCATCAGATAGCGGTTGAAGGGCGAATTCGGCGTGTTGAGCGTGCGCTCAAACGCCGCGATCGACAGCGCCACATTCTGCGGCGTTACCGGATCATCCTCGCCGGGGAAGGCCGCCGAGAACATGTCGCGGTAGATCTCGAACTCGTTGAGCCGCACGATCGCCTCTTCCAGCGACATTGCCATCTCGATGTCGGCCTCGATCGGGCCCAGCGCCTGGCCTTCCAGATCGGGCTCGCGCCCGTCCCAGAACTGCGCTTCCAGAAAACCCGAATTGAGCACGGTCGGCGTGTTGCGGTCGCCCACCTGGCCCTGGTGGCCCACCGCGCGCGGAATGCGGTCGGTCCAGCCCAGTGCGGGGTTGTGGCAGGTGGCACAGCTGATCACGCCCGAAGAGGAGATGCGCGGCTCGAAGAAAAGCATACGGCCCAGATCGATTCGTTCGGCCGACATGGTGGTGCCAGACGGGATGGGGGGCAGCGCCGGCAATGGCTCGAACAGGTCGATATATTCCTGCATCGACACGTCCTGCGCAATCGCCGGGCTCGCGATGGCCATGGCTCCGGCGGCTACCGACGCGAGTAGCTTACGGGTTGCTGGCTTGGGCACCTTGTATCTCCTTTCAAACTGACTTCGCGCGAACAAGCCAGAGCTTGTCAGAAATCGTCAGACTGCGTTCGCGCGCATCACTAGTAATCACTGACGCTTGAGAAGCTACTATGATCTGAGTCAAGTAATAAGGGTAAATTAGAGCGACTCCAAGTTTCCTATACGAAAAAGCTTTTTAATTCAGTATTTTGTGCCTTTTGGTGTGCCGGCTTGGTAAGGCTGTCCTCACCCGGTGGGCGGGGTTGAGGGCGGGGGCGCGGGCGGCCAGGGGCGCTCGGAATCGGCCTCGATCCAGGCTTGCACCCAGCGCGGCAGTTTTGGGCTGCTCATGCCGGGATGGCCCATGGCGGCGATCAGCCTCTCGGGCGCCACGATGCCTTCGGCGCTGGTTGCAGCCAGCCGCACAAGGATGTGGTTGAGTGCCTCGCCCTCGCGCCACATTATCTGCTCGGTATAGATGAAGCGATGATCCCAGCCCAGCAACCGGCAATGCATTTCAACCCGGTGAAGCAGCCGCACCCGGCGCCGGTAACGCATCGAAGAGCCGGCAACGGTCATGCCCCAGCCGTTTTCGCGCAGCGCCCCCGCCAGGCCGATGCGCACCGAAAACGGCATCCGGCCCAGATCGAACAGGGTGAGCGTGCGCCCGTTGTTGAGCTCCATCCAGGGGTCCAGATCCCACGGCCAGCAACGGTGATGCGAGACATGCGTCTCCAGAAGGCCCAGCTTCTGGCCGCGGAACTTGATCTGCTCCTTCAGCAGGCGGATGACGGGATACATGCGGCCACGGTCCCCCCGATTGTGGCATTTCAGGAAATCTCGGTGGCAAGTCGGGGCGCCGAGCGCAAGCGGGTCGCTGCGTCACGGGCATTGACGGCGCAGGGGAGCGGGCGCTGCCGCGCGCCGCTCGGGCGGTTGCTGCCCGTGATCCGGGCGGAAGCAATCATGCGATTCCAGTATGACACTGCCGCGAGCAGGCGCTTCCCTTACCCTTGGGCAACATTGCCCGCAGGCGGCAACGGGAGTACCCTCCGACGCATCCGGCCTGCTGGCCCCCACCGAGCGAAACGCCACATGAGCAATGCCACCCAGACGCGCAGCGGATACAGCCGCACCGAATTCCTGTCCGATGCCGTGGTGCATGTCACCGGGCTGACGCTGGTGCTGATGGCGCTGCCGGTACTGATCGTGATCACCGGGCTTTTCCGCGGCGATCTGCACAGCATGTTCGGGGTGGGCGTGTATTCGGCGGCGCTGCTGGCCATGCTCAGCTTCTCGGCGCTGTGCAACATGGGCGCGGGCACGGCGCGCGCCTGGCTCTACCGGCGGCTTGATCATGCGGCGATCTATGTGAAAATCGCGGGCACCTACACCCCCTTCACGCTGCTCACCGGGCAAGGCATGGCGCTTACCCTGGGGCTGTGGGGCGCGGCGCTCGCCGGCGTGGTGCTCAAGCTGATTTCGCCCGAGAAGCTGCGCTGGCTGGCGCTGGCGCTCTATCTGGGCATGGGCTGGGCCGGGGTGGTGGCCGGGCAGGCGCTGCTGGCGGCGCTGCCGATGCCGGTTCTGGTGCTGATGATGCTGGGCGGCGGGCTCTATACGCTGGGCGTTGTCTTCTATCTTTGGACGACGCTGCCCTATCACAACACCATCTGGCATGTCTTCGTGCTGGTGGCGAGCCTGGTCTTCTATGCCGCCGTTATGGTGCAGGTGCTGCTGGGCTGAGCGGCGCCGCGCGGGGCTTGAGAAGGCCAAACGCAATCCCTTGATCTCGATCAGCAGGCGGGCCTGGCATTGGTGCTAGCCTGCTTGCTGATTCTTAGTGCAAGGAGTTTGCAGATGGTCGAAAAAACCCCTCTCGGCAGTTTCTGGCCCACCCTTTACGAACCCCTGCGCCAGTTCGGCGGCAAGCTTGGCGAGTGGCTTTCCCCAGCCGCCGAGGCCTCATCGGATGACAGCGCCTATACCATCAGCATGGAACTGCCGGGCGTTGCCGAGGAAGACATTCACCTGACCGTCGAGAACGGGCAGGTGACGGTTAAGGGCGAGAAGAAGACCGAACGCGAGGAAAAGGGCGATACCTGGTATTTCAGCGAGCGCCAGTTCGGCAGTTTCCAGCGCAGCTTTCGCGTGCCCGCCGATGTCGATGAATCGGCGGTCAGCGCGGCGTTGAAGGAAGGCGTGCTGACCATCACCCTGCCGCGCAAGGCGCCGCAGAAACAGGGCGGCAAGCGCGTTAAGATCAACAAGGGCTGAATCGCGCCAACCGCGGCCACCCGCCTGGCGGGGTGGCGGTTCATGCCGTCGTCCAATGCCGTGATCGCTCGCGGCGTTTTATCGATGTTTCACCAGCGCCCTGCCACCCGTAGGATGGGCAGTATTGCCCATCCTTCCAGTTCGGCACCCTCGAAACCATCAACCGAATCCGGTATCAGTCTTCGTGCCTGCCGCCCCCCGAATTGCCGGCCAGCGCGCGCAGCTTTCTTTGCAGCTCGGATACCTGCTGCACCAGCCGCGGCAGCCGGCGCTGGGCCTTGTAGAGCGCGATCTGGCTGTCCATCCGCGTTGCGGGCGCGCCCAGCAGCACCCGGCCCGCAGGGGCGTTGGTGAAGATCTTGCTGGCGCCGCCGGCGACCACGTCATCGCCGATGGTGATGTTGTCGCTCACCCCGCATTGCCCGCCCAACACCACCCGGTTGCCGATCCGCGACGAGCCGGCAATGCCGACCTGCCCGCACAGCAGGCAATCCTCGCCCAGTTGCACATTATGCCCGATATGCACGAGGTTATCGATCTTCGTGCCGCGCCCTACCCGCGTGTCACGAATGGTGCCGCGGTCGATGGTGGCGTTGGCGCCGATCTCGACATCGTCGCCCAGTGTCACCGCGCCCAGCGAATGAATGCGCGTCCAGCTTTGCGCCGTACTCGCGCCCTCGCCGGGGGTCATGCCCTCACGCCCCAGCGATTCGCGCGCGGTCTCGGCGGATGAGCGCGTCGGGGTAACGAAGGAAAAGCCGTCGCTGCCGATGACGGCGCCGGCATGGGCGATGAAGCGATCGCCGATCTGCACTCGGGCGCCGATGAATACGCCGGGCATCAGAAGCGGCGCGGCACCGATGCGGGCGCCGGCGCCGATAACGCAATGCGCGCCGATGCGCGCCTGCGCGCCGATACGGGCGCCGGCGCCGATCACCGCGAAGGGCCCGATAGCGGCGCCCTCGCCGATCTCGGCCGCCGGGTCGATCAGCGCCGAGGGGTGGATGCCCGGCGCGATGTCCGGGCCCGGATCGAGCGTGCGCGTCAGCGCCGCCATCGCATAGCGCGGGCGCTCCACGAAAAGCGCGGCCTCGAGCCCCAGCGCGCGCCAGTCCGCACCCTCCCACAGCACGGCGGCGCGGGCGCGACCCTGCGCCATACCCTCGGCATAGTGCGGCGCCATCGCCAGCGCCAACTCGCCGGGCCCTGCCAGCGCCGGCTCGGCCGCGCCGGTGATCTCGATATCACCGCGCCCTTCCAGGCGCGCGCCCAGCGCGGCGGCGATGTCGGACAGGCGGTGCTTCATCCCGCTCTCCCGGTTGGCTGTTCCATGGCTGACGGTCTAAGCCTTCCGGCAGGAAGTGAAAACCGTTTTCGCCCCCCGGCAAGGCAACGAAAAAGGGGCGCCGCGGCGCCCCTGTCGCATGCTTGCATCGATGCCCGCTCAGCTTGCCGGCAGGCCCGGCATCGGCACCCCGGCATTGCGCAGCGCGTCATAGATGCGCGCATCGCGGCCATAGACATCATCGCGATAGTTCAACTCGCCGGTGACCGAGGTGAAGGCCGTGCGATAGACGATGTGAATCGGCACCGGATTTTCAAGATAGACGCGCGTCTGCTGCCCCGAGCGAAGGATATGCTGGTAATGCGTCACCGGATCGGCGAACTGGCGCGAGAGCAGCTCATAGGCGAATTCCTGCGGATCGTTCAGCCGCACGCAGCCGGCCGAATGGGTGCGCACCGTATTGCGAAACAGGTGGCGTTCGGGCGTGTCGTGCAGATAGATCGCATAGGGGTTGGGGAACATGAACTTCACCTCGCCCAGCGGGTTGCCCGGCCCCGGGGGCTGGCGCACATTGAAGGGCAGGGTGCGCGGCGTGTAGCGCGAGAAATCGACGCTGAAGGGCGACACCCTGTTGCCGCGCGCATCGATCAGCTCGTAACGCCCCGAGGCAATCGCCCCCCAGCGCCCGGCCAGCAGCGAGCGCGGGATCGTCCAGTCGGGGTTGATCTCGATATAGGTCATGTGATCGGAAAATTCCGGTGTCTGCCGGTTCGATTCCCGCTGGCCAATAATCGAGGGGGTGACAAAGGTTACCTGGTCGTCATCCATGATGCGGACGTGGAAATCGGTCAGGTTGACCATGATATGGCGCTCGCCGCGCTCGATATTTGTCCAGCGTTCGCGCTCC
The DNA here is from genome assembly GCA_020832665.1 of Pararhodobacter sp. Classification (GTDB taxonomy): domain Bacteria; phylum Pseudomonadota; class Alphaproteobacteria; order Rhodobacterales; family Rhodobacteraceae; genus Pararhodobacter. The sequence continues at coordinate 25,034 of JAFIEG010000033.1, forward strand.
AGCGCCACGACGACCGAGCGCAACCGCTCCTGCGGCTCGACATTGATGGCCGAGATGGTGGCGTTGTTGGCAATGCCGTTGGGCTCCAGCCCGTGGGCTTCCTGGAAGCGCTGCACGGCGCGTTGCATGGTGGCGTCATAGCTGGCCGTGGCCAGGCGCGGCATGTAGCCCATGGCGATCAGCCGGTTGCGCAGCGCGATCACCGACTGGCCTTCCTGCCCCGGGCTCAGCGAGCCAACGGGCACGCGCGGGCCCCAGCCGCCGCGGGCGATGGTGGCCTCGAGCTCGCGCTTGGCATGGAAAAGCCGCGCATATTCCGGCGATGACGGCGCCAGGTTGCGGATGAAGCTGACCGGCTCGGCCCCGGCGAAATCATGCATCATCTGGCGCGCATCGGGGCGCGGCACTTCGCGCACGATCTGCGAGATGACGGCGCCGGGTTCGAGCACGCCGCTGGAGATGTCGCGCGCATACTGCATGAATGCCTGGCTGGCCCTCGCCTCGGCAAAGCCCCGGTCGCGCTCGCTTTCCACGGCCTCAAACGCCGACAGCAGCCCTTGAAGATCGTAGCGATCGCCGGGCAGGCCATGTTCGCGGGCGCGGCTGAGTGCCGACACCAGCGCCGTGCGCCGCGTGGCGTGTTCCGCGCCGGTCCAGACCGCTTCGAAATTCGTTTCGCGATAGAACGCCGCCAGCGCCGAATCGGCGGCAACCCCTTCCGCCAGCGCCTGGCGGAAGGCCGGGAAGGCCTGCGCCTGCATCGGGGCAGGGGTAAGCAGCAGGGTTGTTGCCGGCAGACCTGCCGCGATGGTCAGCGGTGCCAGCGCCAGAGCCGAGCCGAATGCGGCAACGGCACCGAGCCCTGCCTTGCGCAATCGCGCGCCAAGGCGACGTGGGGCAAGGGGCGGGACCGCCGGGGTTTCGGGGCTCTCTCTACGCATGACATACTCCGCTTTCACAAATTTCCATTTCATTCCTTACGACTTCCTTGCCCGGACGGTCCTAACGTCCCTCATGTTGCCGGATCCTGAATGTCACTCGTGTTGCCGGATTCGGCTTCCGAGCGTCGGCGGAAACTCGCTCAAAGTTCGACTATGCCCTCTGCCAGGTCGATTCACAATCGCGACAGCACGACTCGAAGCGCGCCGCCGAATCGTTCCATGGAAAAGGCTGCAAGATGTCGGCATTTCGTCGGGCCCGCGCCTGGCCGGCGCCGGGCCCTTTCCTGGGCAGGTGTTAAGGCGCTGTAATTCCCGCAGAACTCACGGTTAAGGGGATTTCAGCGAATTCCCGCCTATTTTTCATGAAGGCGTTGATCGGGCAGAATCTTGTCTTGGGCAGACGGAATGCATGTGGCATAGAAGCATCAGGCAGAGAAAATCGGTACCGCGGGCTGCAAGGACGGCAAGGGGTTGAACTTTCGGGTACGAGTGAACCTGGCGAACGGTCGGGGCCGATACAGGGAATAGAAAGCAGACCGACCCAGAAGGGTTGGCAGCAGGACAGAGGAGCCATGAGGATGGAAGACAGTACCCGGTTCACCCGGCGATCGCTTCTGGGCATTTTTGCAGCAACAGCCGTCGTCGCTGCACCTCACTATGCCAATGCCTTTTCGATCCGGCGCGGTGCCGGCGATTTCAGGCGCATGAAGCTTTACTCGGGCCGCACCGGCGAACGCCTCGATACCATCTACTGGATCGATGGCGAGTACATCCCCGAGGCGCTGGACGATATCAACCGCTTCTTCCGCGACTGGCGCAACAACCATGTTCACCGCATCGACACCCGCACCCTCGATCTGATGACCGCCGCCCACCGGCTTCTCAATGTGGACGAGCCCTACATGCTGCTGTCGGGCTATCGCTCGCCGGAAACCAATGCGATGCTGCGCCAGCGCTCGCGCAACGTAGCGCGCAACTCGCGGCACACGGTCGGCCAAGCCGGCGATGTGCGCCTGCGCACACGCAGCGTGGCGCAGATGGCGCGCGCCGCGATTGCCTGCAATGCCGGCGGGGTGGGGCGTTATTCGCGCTCGGATTTCGTTCATATGGATTGCGGGCCGGTACGCAGCTGGGGCAGCTGAAGATTTCGCGGCAAGCCGTTCGGGCACCCGACGGAGCCCTTCGGCCGAACAAGTTCGAACCTTATCGGCAAGGGCCCGGCACGTTAAAGTGTCGGGCCCTTGCCTTGTCGCTTGTATCGCGCACAGTCGTTCGTATCGGACACAGGCCAAGCCTTTGGCCCCGGCATATCGTTCCGGCGCTGATGAAAAGCTGTTTCCCTCGCCTGCCGCGATGCACGATGGCCTGTCGCGCTCATTCGATTTCGTTTGGCAGCCCATAACCTTTTCTTCCCGCATGGCCGAGAAGCGAAAAACCGGTTCCCACTTTTTCGCGACATGCTGTAGAGGTTGATATCCCGGGGTTTCAAATAGCGGATCCATGTTCGATAGCGCCTTCTGGCTGACCGTAGCCGCCATCTTGCTGCTGCTCGTCCTCTCAGGCTTCTTTTCTGGAAGCGAGACCGCGCTAACCGCCTCGTCGCGCGCCAAGCTACGCGCCCAGGCCGACAAGGGCTCGCGCGGGGCCGAGCGGGCGCTGGGGCTGACCGATGACAATGAAAGGCTGATCGGCGCGGTCCTGCTGGGCAACAATCTGGTCAATATCCTGGCCGCGTCGCTGGCAACCGCCCTGTTCACCCGGCTTTTCGGCGATTCCGGCGTGGCGCTGGCGACGCTGGTGATGACGCTGCTGGTGCTGATCTTCGCCGAGGTGCTGCCCAAGACCTATGCCATTTCCAACCCCGAAAACGCCGCCGCGCGGGTCTCGACACCGATTCGCGTGGTGGTGGTGCTGCTGTCGCCGGTGGTGCAGGCGGTGCGGGTGCTGGTGCAGGCGATCCTCAATGTGTTCGGGGTGCGCTCGGACCCGAACGCGGCGCTGCTGTCCTATCACGAGGAAATCGCCGGCACGCTGGCGCTGGGCCATTCCGAGGGCACGGTCGACAAGGAAGACCGCGACCGTCTGCTGGGCGCGCTGGATCTGGGCCATCGAACCGTCGAGGAGGTGATGCTTCACCGCAGCCAGATCGAGATGGTCAATATCGATGCCCCGATGGAAGAGATCATCGCGCAATGCGTCAATTCCACCCATACTCGCCTGCCGGCCTGGCAGGGCGAACCCGAGAACATCATCGGCGTGATCCATGCGCGCGACCTGATGCGCGAAGTGCACCGGCTGGTCACCGATGCCGAAGGCGATTATGGCGCCGTCGATGCGCTTGATCTCGAAGCGGTGGCGCGCGAGCCCTATTTCGTGCCCGAAACCACGCCGCTGGACGAGCAGATGCGCCAGTTCCTGCATCAGCGTCGCCATTTCGCGCTGGTCATCGACGAATACGGCGCGCTGCTGGGGCTGATCACGCTCGAGGACATTCTCGAAGAGATCGTTGGCGAAATCGAGGACGAACACGACGAGGATGCCCCCGACCCGATCGTCCGCCTGCCCGATGGCAGCATCGAGGTGGACGGCGCCATGACCATCCGCGACCTGAACCGAGCGATGGACTGGTCGCTGCCCGATGAAGAGGCCAACACCGTGGCCGGGCTGGTGATTCACGAGGCGCAGATGATCCCCGAAAGCGGGCAGATCTTCCGCTTTCACCGCTTCCGTTTCGAGGTCGCCGAGCGCGCCGAGAACCGCTTGACCCGGCTGCGCATCCGGCCGATGTAGGGTTTCGCGCAAGGCCGGCTTGAACTGGGGCCGGCTGTCACTATCCTTTCAAGGGCAGGGGCGTGCAGGCGCGCCGCCCCGCCAAGCCGGGTTCCAAGCCATGATCCGTTACAGCCTGAAATGCGACAAAGGCCACGATTTCGACAGCTGGTTTGCTTCGTCGGCGGCTTTTGACCGGCTGCATGCGGCGGGCCATGTGTCTTGCGCGATCTGCGGCAGCGCCGGGGTGGACAAGGCGCTGATGGCGCCCTCGGTGAGCAGCAATGAGGCTCTCGCCAAGGATGCCGATCCGGGCGGTTCCGCCGCGGCTGGTCCTCTTGCCGCGCCCGCGCCGCAGGATGCGCTGGCCAGCCGGCTGGCGGCCTTGCGGCGCCATGTCGAGGCGAACTCGGATTATGTCGGCATGGAATTCGTGCGCGAGGCGCGCGCCATCCATGCCGGCGAGGCGCCCGAGCGCGCCATCTGGGGCGAGGCGAAGCTCGACGAGGCGAAGGCGCTTGCCGAAGATGGCGTGCCGGTCGCGCCGCTGCCTTTCGGCCCGCGCCGCAACGCCAATTGATCGGGGCAGGGAATGCGGGGGGCAGCTTTGCCGGACCAAGCGGTTTCTTGGCATTGCGGGTGCAGAGCCGTGCCTTGTCGGGTCGCGGTGCGGCGATCCTCGCCTTGATCCATGGCGCTTTATTGCAGCCAAATCCGCGCAAGATCGAGGCTATGCGCAAGTGGCAGCCAGATCGCCGTGCCGTGGGGACGGCCCGGCGATGCGCGGCGGCCTTCGACCTTGATTTCGCGCAGGAAATTGCCCAGACCGTCCGCAAAGGGCTAGATGATGCCGACTGCGCTCGTGCCGGTTGAGGTAGGTTTGATCGTCCGCAAAGGGTGCCTTCCCGACGCTCGAACGCCCTTCATCCGCATCAACGCCCCTGGAAGAGGCTGGCCTCCCGAGGGTGTTGGTGCCCCGCTTTTTCCGGCCTTGCCGGCGCATGGTTCGCATGCCCCCGACACACAACCCACCCTTGCACCGGCCCCCCGCCACCAGTATGAGATGCGCGCGCCGCAAGGGCGCTTGCCGGCCGTTGGGGGACACAGGCGACCATGGCGCTACTGGTGATGAAATTCGGCGGCACCTCGGTTGCCGATATCGAGCGCATCGCGCACGCCGCCGAGAAGGTCAGGCGCGAGGTCGAGCGCGGCCATGATGTCATCGTCATCGTTTCGGCCATGGCCGGGCGCACCAACGAGCTGGCCGGCTGGGTGAACCAGACATCGCCCTTCTATGATGCGCGCGAATATGATGCCGTGGTGGCCTCGGGCGAGAATGTCACCGCCGGGTTGATGGCGCTGCGCCTGCAGGAGATGGATGTGCCCGCGCGCAGTTGGCAGGGCTGGCAGGTGCCGCTGCTGACCACCAGCCAGCACGGCGCGGCGCGCATCGTCGACATTCCGCGCGTGGGTATCGAGGCCAAGTTCGCCGAGGGCATGCGCGTGGCCGTGGTGGCGGGTTTCCAGGGGCTCAGCCCCGAAGGGCGCATCACCACGCTGGGGCGCGGCGGTTCCGACACTACAGCGGTGGCCTTTGCCGCCGCATTCGGCGCCGAGCGCTGCGACATCTATACCGATGTCGATGGAATCTATACAACCGATCCGCGCATCAGCGCCAAGGCGCGCAAGCTCGATCGCATTTCCTTCGAGGAAATGCTGGAACTGGCCTCGCTCGGCGCCAAGGTGCTGCAGACGCGCTCGGTCGAGCTGGCGATGCGCTACAAGGTGCGCCTGCGGGTGCTGTCTTCCTTCGAGGAAACCGACGATGATTCGGGAACCCTGGTCTGCGACGAGGATGAAATCATGGAACTGAAGGTCGTCTCGGGCGTCGCCCACAGCCGCGACGAGGCCAAGCTCACCCTCGTCACCGTCGAGGACCGCCCCGGCATTGCCGCCGCCATCTTCGGCCCGCTTGCCGATGCCGGAGTCAATGTCGACATGATCGTGCAGAACATCTCGGAAAAGGATTACGGCGATCAGCCCGGTGCGGTGACCGACATGACCTTTTCCTGCCCCGTCGATCAGGTCGAGCGCGCCCGCCGCGCCATCGAGACGGCGCGCGCCACCGGCAGCATCGGCTATGAGGATCTCATCGTCGATACCGACGTCGCCAAGGTTTCGGTGGTCGGCATCGGCATGCGCAGCCATGCCGGCGTGGCGGCGCGGATGTTTGAGGCGCTCGCCGCCGAAAATATCAACATCAAGGTCATCGGTACATCCGAGATCAAGATTTCCGTGCTGATCGACCGCAAATACATGGAACTGGCGGTGCAGACGCTGCATGATGCCTTCGAACTGGAAAAGTCGGGCTGAACCTGACTGAACCGGCATCCTCGAAAGGGAGAGGGCATGCCGCACCGCCTTGAAACACAGAGCAGAAAACTGCTGCGCCGGCTCAGGGACACGCTCGCCGAGCCGGGCGCCGGCCAGGAGCGGCTTGACCGGATAACCGGCCTTATCGCCGAGTCGATGGTCACCGATGTGTGCTCGATCTATCTGTTCCGCGACCCCGCGACGCTGGAGTTGTGCGCCACGCGCGGGCTCAAGCGCGACGCGGTGCACCAGACCAGGCTCAAGCTTGGCGAGGGGCTCGTCGGGCGGGTCGCGCGCGCTGGCGAGCCGGTCAACTCGGCTGATGCCCCTGCCGAACGCGGTTTTCGCTTCATGCCGGAAACCGGCGAAGAGGCGTTTTGCTCGTTTCTCGGCGTGCCCATCCAGCGGCTGGGCGAGCGCCGGGGCGTGCTGGTGGTGCAATCGCGCGAGGCGCGGCGCTACTCTGATGACGAGGTCTATGCGCTGGAAGTCGTCGCCATGGTGCTGGCCGAAATGACCGAGCTGGGCGCCTTTGTCGGCGATGAAGGCGCCATGGCGCCGCCGCATATGGACCCGGTGATGATCCGTGGCGGCGCGGCGCAGGAGGGCACCGCCGAGGGGCTGGTGTGGCTGCACGAGCCGCGCGTGGTGATCACCAACCTGGTCAATGACGACCCCGAGGCCGAGAAGGAGCGCCTGCGCGCGGCGGTCGACCGGTTGCGCATCTCGGTCGATGATCTGCTCAGCGCAGCGCAAACAGCAGACAAGGAGCATCGCGAGATCCTCGAGGCCTATCGCATGTTTGCCCATTCGCGCGGCTGGCTGAAGCGGATGGAGCAAAGCATCGAAAGCGGCCTGTCGGCCGAGGCCGCGGCGGAAAAGGAACAAAGCCAGGCGCGTGCTCGCCTGCAGCTGGTGCCCGACCCCTATCTGCGCGACCGGCTGCACGATCTAGACGATCTGTCGAACCGGCTGTTGCGCATCCTTACCGGTCAGGGCCGCGAAACCGGCGCCGATCTGCCCGAACGGCCGATTCTGGTGGCGCGCAATATCGGCCCGGGCGAGCTGCTGGAATATGGACGCAAGCTGCGCGGCGTGGTGCTTGAAGAGGGCTCGGTGGGCAGCCATGCGGCGGTGGTGGCGCGGGCATTGGCAATCCCGCTGGTGGTGCATGCCGCGCGCATCACCACCGAGGCGCTCAACGGCGATGCGATCATCGTCGATGGCGATGAGGGGGTGGTGCATCTGCGCCCCGACGACGCCGTCGCCAGCGCCTTTCGTGACAAGATCGCCGTGCAGGCGCAGGCCAAGGCCCGCTATGCGGCGCTGCGCGACAGGCCCGCCATTGCGCGCTGCGGCGCGCGGGTCAAGCTGCACATGAATGCAGGCATCATGGCCGATCTGCCCTCGCTCGAAGGCTCGGGCGCCGAGGGGGTGGGGCTGTTTCGCACCGAGTTGCAGTTCCTGCTGCGCAACTCCATGCCGCGTCGCTCGGATCTGGCGGCTCTCTATGCGCGGGTGATGGATGCCGCCGCAGGAAGGCGCGTGGCCTTCCGCACGCTTGATATCGGCTCGGACAAGGTCATGCCCTACATGAACCGGCCCGACGAGCCGAACCCGGCGATGGGCTGGCGCGCGCTGCGCGTGGGGCTCGACAAGCCGGGCGTGCTGCGCATGCAGATGCAGGCGCTGATCCGCGCCGCGAATGGCCGCGCGCTGAGCGTGATGTTCCCTCTGGTCAGCGAAATGGCCGAGTTCGAGGGCGCGCGCGCCATCCTCATGCGCGAGATCGAGCGCGAGGACCGTCTCGGCCACAAGCTGCCCGAGAAGCTCGAGATCGGCGCCATGCTGGAAACCCCCAGCCTTGCCTTCGCCCCTCCCGCCTTCTTCGAGAAGGTCGATTTCCTGTCCATCGGCGGCAATGATCTCAAGCAGTTCTTCTTCGCCGCCGACCGCGAGAACGAGCTTGTGCGCCGGCGCTACGATACGCTTTCCTTCAGCTTCCTGCGCTTCATCGCGCGTATCGTGGCGCGTTGTGCCGAGGCGGGCACGCCGCTTTCCTTTTGCGGCGAGGACGCCGGGCGCCCGCTCGATGCGCTGGCGCTGGCGGCAATCGGGCTGCGCGAGTTGTCCATGCGGCCGGCCTCGATCGGGCCGGTGAAGGAAATGATTCTGCGCGCCGATCTGGGCGAGGTGAGCGAAATCCTCGATGGCGGTTATCGCCGCGGCACCGAACGTATCCGCCCGCTGCTGTTGGATTACATCAGCCGACTACCCCGGCTCGATCAGACCGAACGGGCGTGATACCGGCTTCGGTTGAAGGCTTGGTTTCCGGCACGGGCGGGCCAGGGCCGGCGGCGCTCAATCCGCTTCCCGCCAGGGCGTTACCTTGCCGCAAACACCCCGCCAGGCATCGGGGAGCAGCGCAATGCCCAGAACCCGCTCGGGGTTGGTCGGCGGCGGCAATTCCACCTGCGCCAGGCGGCTGAAGCCGAAACGCCCGTAATAGGGCGCGTCGCCCACAAGCAGCACCCGCGACCAGCCCATCCTGGCCGCCCGCGCCAGGCTGTCGCGGATCAGCAACCCCGCCAGCCCCTCGCCTTGATATGTCGGATGCACCGCTACCGGCCCAAGAAGCAGCGCCGGCGCGCCAGCCTCGCCTACGCGCACCGGCCAGTATCGGATCGCGCCGGTCAACGCCCCGCTCTCGTCGCGCAGGCAAAGGCAGAGCGGCGCCACCGGCGCCACCCCCTCGCGCAGCCGATAGGAAGACAGCGCTTCGCGCCCCGGCGCGAAGCACAGGTCGAAAAGCGCCTCGACCTCCCACCAGTCCTCGGCGCTTTCCACCGCCAGCGACACGCGCGCCCCCTGTTTCTGCCCGAGGGTGTTTCTGGCATTCTTCGCCGGGGCTTTCAAACCACACGCTGCTTCATCTTGCCGAAAAATTCGCAGGGCGGGTGCAAGCGCCCGGAATTCGCTCCAGTGGAACGATTTCAGCGACGGAACGGGCGAAGCCCGGTGTGCAGCGGACGGGGGGCGGCGCCCCCCACCCGTCATGAGGGCTCAGCCCGCCTCGGGCAAGAGCCGCCGGTATAGATGCCAGCTGGCATGGCCAAATACCGGCAACACCACGAACAGCCCCAGAAAACCCGGCAGCATGGCGCCGAACAGCGCCGCCGCGATGATCGCCGCCCAAAGCGCCATGACGCCCGGATTGGCCGCCACGCAGCCGAAGGAGGCGATCATCGCCGAGACGAAATCGACCTCGCGATCCAGAAGCAGCGGCAAGCTGACAACGCTCAGCGAAAAGAACACTGCCGCCATCGCGCCGCCGACGATCGTGCCCACCGCCAGCATGGTCAGCCCGGTCGGGGTGAGCAGCATCGCCCAGGCCGACTGGCCCACCGGCTGCAACCCGAAGAAGAGTGCAAAGACCGTATGCGCGACGAAGACCCAGAACATGAATACCAGCAGGATCACCATTGCCATCGAGGGCAATTGCCGGTCCTTCTGGGCGAAGAGGCAGCCGAAGATGTCGCGCGGGCTCAATGTTGCGCCCTGCTCAAACCGGCGGCTGATCTCATACAGTCCGGTTGCGGCAAAGGGGGCCAGCAGCGGAAACCCCACCGCGATGGGGATGAACCACCATTCCGCCGCCGCGGCGGTGAAGATGGCGAACAGCAGCAGCCCGCCGATGACATAGACGCCGCTGAACAGCACGCCGAAAAGGGGCGCGCGGGTGAAATCGCGCCAGCCCAGCGCAAGCGCCTCGCGCAGCGCCCCGGCGGTTATCCTTTGCGGCGCGGGAATCGGCGAGGGCGGGGCGTGGAGGGGGTTGGTGTCGGACATGGTGCCTGCTTCATGCGGGCGCCGGGCCTGCACGCAGGGCCGGACGGACCGGCGCATGCTGCAGCGGCGCAGGAAGGGGAATTGAACGCGACCGGCGCGCAGCGCCCGTGACCGCTTTCATGGCCAGGGGCGCCGCGCGCGGGCGGCGGCTGGTTTCGCTCGCTCAGCCGGTCTCGCCGATGGCGCGGCGGTATAGATGCCAGGTGGCATGGCCCAGCACCGGCAGCACGATCAAAAGCCCCAGGAAGGCCGGCAGCATGGCCACGAACAGGAGCGCCGCGATGATAACGCCCCAGCGCAGCATGATCCCGGCATTGGCCTGCACCGCCGCGAGCGAGCTGATGATGGCAGTCACGAAATCAACCGGGCGATGCAGCAGCATCGGCAGGCTGAAGGCGGTGATGGCAAACAGCGCCAGCGCCACCAGCGCGCCGATCGTGCCGCCCACCAGCAGCATTCCGAAGCCGGGCAGGGTGAATACATGCGCCACCGAATCGAAGCCCACGCCGGACTGGGCGAAGAAGATGGCGAAGATGCCGCGCGCCAGAATAACCCAGAAGCCAAAGACGATCAGCACCACCACGCCCATCACCGGCAACTGCCCGTCGCCCTGACCGCGCAGCGCGCCCAGCACCGGGCCCCAGCTCAGCGCCTCGCCCGCTTCGCGCCGGCGGCTGACCTCGTAAAGGCCCACCGCGGCAAAGGGCGCCAGAAGCGGAAAGCCGGCGGCGATGGGGATGAACCAGAACGGATCGGCCGCGCCCATCAGCCACAGGTAAAGAATGAGACCGCCCACCGTATAGACCAGCGCAAAGAACAGCCCGTATGCCGGTGCGGCCTTGAAATCGGCCCATCCGGCAGACAGCGCGGCGCGCAGATCGTCCTGGCTCAGCCGGTTGATCGGCGGCAGTGTGGCGCCGTGATTGTCAGGAAGGCCGGCTTCCATCTGTTGCATCGTCGTCCTCCTCGGATCGGTTCCTGATGCGCGCGTTCCTGCCGTCATGATGATCCGCGGCGCATTGTCGCACAAGGATTTTCAGCATCTTTCGCGAAGGTTTCACTGAATTTGAGCGCCGCGGTGCAGCCTGCTTTCGCGCCGGGTGACAAAAGGGGCGGGCAGCGTTGGCTGCCCGCCCCTGAAAAGTTCGCCGCCAACAAGATCAGCGGTTGGATTCTTCCTCGATCAGCGCCTCGGCGGCTGCCAGCAGCGCCTCGCCGTCATAGCCGCGCTCGTTCATTTCCTCGACCCAGGCGGCGCGGACCCGCTCGCCCATTTCGTGCCACTCGGCCAGGGCATCGCCCTCGACGGTGATGATGGTGTTGCCGCGATCGACCGCCGCCTGGCGTGCCGGCGCGTCGCCTTCCTGCTGGATGCGCCCGGCCCAGGCCGAGGCCTCGATGCCCGAGTTGGCGTCGATGATGGCGCGCAGATCCTCGGGCAGTTCCTCATAGGCCTCGCGGTTCATGGCGAAGTAGAAGAACGAGGTGTAAAGCGCAGTGTCACCGCCCATTTCGGTATGGGTGTCAACCAGTTCGGGCACGCGCAGCACCGCCGTCACCTCCCACGGGATCACGGCGCCGTCGATGACGTTGCGCGACAGCGATTCGGGCACCTGCGGCACCGGCATGCCGACGGCGGTGGCGCCCATGCTTTCCAGCATGCGGGTGATGATGCGGGTGGGGCCACGCACCGTGCGGCCTTCCATGTCGGCCACGGTTTCCACCGCCGGGGCGTTCATGTGCAGCTGGCCCGGCCCATGCACATGCACGGCGATCATGTGGATGTCTTCACCCACTTCTTCCTGCATGTGCTCTTCGAAGAAGCGCCATGCCGCGCGCGAGGTGGCTTCGGCATTGGTCATCATGAAGGGCAGTTCGAACACTTCCGAGATCGGAAAGCGCCCCGGCGTGTAGCCCGGCAGCGTCCACACGATATCGACCACGCCTTCGCGTGCCTGGTCGAACAGCGACGGCGGCGTGCCGCCCAGCGCCATCGAGGAATACACCTCGACATTGAGCCGGCCTTCGGATTCCTCGGTCACCTTCTCGGCCCACGGGATGATGAAGTCGCGCGGCACGACACCCTGCGGCGGCAGGAACTGGTGCACGCGCAGCGTGTATTCCTGCGATTGCGCCGCACCGGGCACCATAAGCGCACCCAGCGCCACGCTGCCGGCAAGCCCGGCGGTGATGAAAACTCTTCTCAGCATTTCTCTTCCTCCCTGAGGTCCTTGTTTGTCGCAATGCCGCAGGGCGGCAACGCGCACATGCTCCCCCCACGGCCAGCGCAAATGCAGGAGCCGCGAGCCCGGCAGAGAGTCTTGCCGCCCGTGCCGCCATCGCAGGTTTTGTCGCTGCGCATTGTCGGCACGGCCAGGAGCGAATCCCCGCCACGTGCCCCCTACCATGCAAAAGATGAAACATAATGCAACATTTTTCTGTTGGGATCGGATGCCTCGCTGCCGGGGAAATACAGCCCGTTAGGTTCTGTAAGGATTGCTTGGCCCAGCCAGTTTTGGCAGTGTCGGCCTGGTGCAGGAAAAAGCTGCAGGAGAGATATTGCATTATTTTGCATTATGTGCAGTATCGAGCACAAGTCGTGCGCCCTGGGGGAGAGCGGGCGCGCGAGGCCGTGCAAGGGGGGAGCGAGCATGACGCAAGACGGCAACGCCGCGCAGTATTTCATCGAACGCCACCTTGCCGAGGGGCGCGGTTCGAACCCGGCCTTTCGCGAGGCCTTCGGCGACGGTCGCAGCCTGAGTTATGCGGGGCTTGCCCGGGCCACGGCGCAGGCCGCCGGGGCGCTGGCCCGTGCCGGCATAAGGCGCGAAGAGCGCGTGGCGATGATCGTGCTCGACCAGCTTGAATTTCCGGTGCTGTTCTGGGGTGCGATCCGCGCCGGGGTGGTGCCGGTCCCGCTCAACACGCTGCTGGCGGCCAGCGTCTATGAGGCGATCCTCGCCGATGCGCGCCCCGCCGCGATCTTTGTCTCGGCCGAGCTGTGGCCGGTTGTCGAACCGGCGCTGGCCAGCTGCGACAGCCTGCGCCATGTTATCGTGATCGGCGCCAGCGCGCCCGCCGGCACCACCGGCTACGAAGATTTCTTCGCCGGCGCCGCCCCCGCCGGCACCGCGCCAGTAAGCGCCGATGAGGTGGCTTTCTGGCTCTATTCCTCGGGCTCGACCGGCCAGCCCAAGGGCGTGCGCCATGTCCATGCCAGCTTGCAGGCCACAGCCGATACCTATGGCGCGCAGGTGCTGGGCATCGAGGAAACCGACCGGGTCTATTCGGTGGCGAAGCTTTTCTTTGCCTATGGGCTGGGCAATGCCATGACATTTCCCATGTCGGTGGGCGCCGAGACGCTGCTTTTCAACGCAAGGCCCACGCCGGAAAGTGCGCTGGACATCATCACAAGCGAGCAACCGACCATCTTTTGCGGCGTGCCAACGCTTTACGCCGCGCTGATCGCGCATCTGGAGGCGCAGGGAGGGGCGGCGGGTGAGCATGCGCTGCGCCGCTGCATCTCGGCCGGCGAGGCGCTGCCCAAGGAGGTGGGCGCGCGCTGGCAGGGCTATTGGGGGGTGGATATCCTCGATGGTGTGGGCTCCACCGAGATGCTGCACATCTTCCTGTCCAACCGTAACGATGATCTGGCCTATGGCACCTCGGGCCGCGCGGTGCCGGGTTATGAGCTTCGCCTGGTCGATGAAAGCGGCGCCGAAGTCGGCATTGGCGAGGTGGGCGAGCTTCTGGTGCGGGGCCCCTCGGCCGCCGATGGCTACTGGAACCGCCGCCACAAGACCCGCACCACCTTCGAGGGCGAATGGACCCGCACCGGCGACAAATACGAGCGCCGCGAGGATGGCCGGCTGGTCTATTGCGGGCGCACCGACGACATGTTCAAGGTCTCGGGCATCTGGGTCTCGCCCTTCGAGGTGGAGCAGGCGCTGGTCGATCATCCCTCGGTGCTGGAGGCCGCCGTGGTGGCCGCGCGCGACGGCGACGGGCTGGAAAAGCCGAAAGCCTTTGTCGTGCTCAAGGGCGGGCAGGGAAAGGTTGACGCCGCCACGCTCAAGGACTTCGTCAAGGAGCGGATCGGCAAGTGGAAGTATCCGCGCTGGATCGAGGTTGTCGAGGAATTGCCGAAAACCGCCACCGGCAAGATCCAGCGCTTCAGGCTGCGGGAGGATGCGTGATGGTGCTCGACTGGGCGCAGGGCAGGGGCCGGGTTCAGGCCGGCGGCAAGTCGCTGGAATGGGCCTGCTGGGGCAATGCGCCCGGCGAGGCGCCGACGCTGGTGCTGTTGCATGAGGGGCTGGGCTGCCTGGGGCTGTGGCGCGATTTCCCCGAACAACTGGCGCAGGCGACGGGTTTTGGCGTATTCGCGTATTCGCGCGCGGGTTACGGGCAGTCCGACCCGGCCGATCTGCCGCGCCCGGTCGATTACATGACGCGCGAGGCGGTGGATGTGCTGCCGCAGGTGCTGGATGCGATGGGTTTTCACCGCGGCGTGCTGATGGGCCATTCCGACGGCGCCACCATCGCGGCCATCCATGCCGGCTCGGTGAGCGATCACCGGGTGCGCGCGCTGGTGCTGATGGCGCCGCATTTCTTCACCGAAGCGATGGGGTTGAAATCCATCGAGGCGGCGCGCGATGCCTTTGATGCGGGCGAGTTGCGCGAGCGCATGGCGCGCTGGCACGCCGATGCCGAGCATACCTTCCGCGGCTGGAACGATGCCTGGCTCAACCCCGATTTCCACGACTGGAACGTGGCCGAGGTGATTGACTATCTGCGCATCCCGGCGCTGGCGATCCAGGGGCGGCAGGATCAGTACGGCACGCTGAAGCAGATCGACGAGCTGGCAGAGCGCTCCTACGCGCCGGTGGATACGCTGATCCTTGACGAGTGCCGCCACGCGCCGCATCAGGACAAGCCGCAAGAGGTGCTCGACGCGGTGGCCGAGTTCACCGCCAGGCTGGAACGCATCGAGGCCGCCGAGGTCGAGATGGGGTGAGCGAGCCGCCGCTGCCCAGCCATGCCTATCTGCCCGGGCAGACGCCGCGCCACCCCGAAGGCGCTTTTGATCAACTACGCGAGAGCGCCCGGGCAGGCATGAGCGCTGAGGCGCTGGCGTTCTCGGCGGCCTTCAGGGCGGGGATTTTCTATCTCGAGAAGGGTTACTTCTGGGAAGCGCATGAGGTGCTGGAGCCGGTCTGGATGGCGCTGCCGCATGGCGCGAGCGAGCGTCATTTCCTGCAGGCGCTTATCCAGCTGGCCAATGCGCGGCTCAAGGCACGCATGGGCCGGCCGCGCGCGGTGGCGCGGCTGGGAGCGATGGTGCTGCGCCATCTCGCTGATTGCCGGGACGCGGGCGGTGGCGCGGCGGTGATGGGGGTGGCTTTGGCGCCGATCGAGGCCGAGGCCGAAGCCATGGAGAGCGATGACTGAGCGGGCTTGTGCGGGGGGCGCTGCCCCCGGTCCGCTATCGCGGGCTCCCCCCGGCGTATTTCGGGCAAGATGAAGAATGCGGGGCGGGCAGGCGGGGGGGCTCAGCCGCCGGTGCAGCCGCGGTGCTCGTAGAGCCTGTCAGGGGTGATGATGGTAAAGGCGAGCTGGTCGCGGCTGATGCTGACCGGGCCGCGCTGCGGGGCGCTGATGCGCGCGGTGGCGACAAGCTCGGCGCTTTCGCGCCTCGTGTGGCTGTCCGATACCCAGTAATTGGTGCCGGGCAGTTCCATCACCACATGTTCCTCGCGGTGGAGCTGCGGCATGGTGATGCGCAGGGTCAGTTCGACCCCGCGCTCGTCGGGCCTGATCTGGCAGGTGGCGCGGCTCAGCCCGGCAGCGCGTGCAGGTTCGGGGCGGCGCTCGAGCGCGGCGGCGATCACGGGGTCATGCGCGCCATTGCCGCGCAGCGGCTGGCTGACGCTCAGATCGGCCGGGATGCACACATCGCGGCAAAGTCCGACGGTCAGATCGCCGACCAGCGCCATGGGGCGGGCCGGGTCGCGCGGGGTCAGCGTGAGCGGCAGCACCAACTCGCCTGCATAGCCCACCGAGTTGTAGCCGTCCTGGTCGAACACCGCCGGCCGCGGCCAGTGCGCGGTGACGCTGGCCACGTTTTGCGAGCGCGACCAGTCAAGCTGCGGGGCGATGCCGGCCTGGCCGGGGATGCGCCAGTAGGTGCGCCAGCCCTCGGCCAGCCGCAGATGCAGCGCGGCGATGTGCTGCCCGTCGGCCCCGCGCCAGCCGGGGCGGATTTCGGCCTGCACGATCTGCGCGATGGAAGGGGGCGATGCGCCGGCGCGGGCATGGCCGGCAAGCATGAGCGCGGCAAGGACAAGCGCGGCCAGGAAAACCGCGGCGGGTTGCACCGCAATGACAGGCGCGGAAACGGCGCGCGCGGCGCGGCGGGGCGGGCGCGAGGGGGGCGTGGGATCATCCATGCGCGGATGCTTAGCAGCCGGCATGGCGGCGCCGGAAGTCACAAATAGGCGATGGCGCGGCGCGCCGTGCTGGCAGGGGGGCTTTTGCCGCCCCGCCCCCTTTTCTTTTGATCATCGGCGCGGCACAGTTGTCATTGAGGCCGTTCTACCCACCCCGCCCGGCCAGCCAGGGATTGCGATGGATTTCGATCTGACCGGCAAGCTTCTGATCTCGACCCCGGCGATGGGCGATCCGCGCTTTGCCCATAGCGTGATCCTGCTTTGCGCACATTCGCGGGAGGGGGCGTTCGGGCTGGTCGTCAACCGCCCGATTGCACAGCTGACGCTGGCCGACATCCTGTCGCAGCTCGATATCGAGCCCGGCGAGGGCGCGACCGGGCAGCCGGTGCTGGCCGGCGGGCCGGTCGAGACGGCGCGTGGCTTCGTGCTGCACAGCGACGAGGGCCGCGCCGGGGCCAAGGACGACGAGGCGAGCCAGAAATTGCCCGGAGATATGGCACTGACCGCCTCGACCGGCATCCTGTCTGCCATCGCGCAGGGGCAGGGGCCGCGGCAATGGCTTCTGGCGCTGGGTTATGCCGGCTGGGGGCCGGGCCAGCTGGAAGGCGAGATCGCGCAAAATGCCTGGCTGACCTGCGATGCGCGCGACGATCTGGTGTTCGACCCGTCGCCCGGCGACGGGCAGTGGCACGCGGCGCTGAAATCGATCGGCGTGGATCCGCTCACCCTGTCGGCGGTGGCCGGGCGCGCCTGATCGGCGCTGCCCCGACAATCGAAAATCGGGCGCCGCCCCCCTCAGCCGGTGTCACTGTTCCCGCGCGGCGGGGCGTTCGGGCGGGTTTCAGGCAGCGCCTCGGTGACGATGCGCAATTCGTTGAGCAGATCGAGCAGCATGGCCATCCGGTCGGCGCCGAGGGCCTCTTCGATCTCGCGCCTGGTGCCTTCGGATTGCACCACCAGCGTGTTGAACAGCACCCGCCCCTTTTCGGTCAGCGTCACGGTATGGCGGCGGGCATCGGCGCTGGGCACAGGCGCGATGAGCCCGCGCTCGCACAGCGCACGCAGGATGCGGGTCAGCGAGGGCGGCAGGATCACGCAGCGCTGGCACAGCGTGCCGGCATCGAGCGGCTCGCCATCGGCCAGCGCGCGCAGCACACGCCATTGCGGCAAGGTCAGATCATGCGCATCGGAAAAGCGTTTGAAGCGGCGCATCGTCACCTCGCGCGCGCGCAACAGCGCCACGGTGAGCGAGCGCTCGTAATACTCCTTGCCTGACGGGATGTCCGCAGGCAGTGCAGAATGCGAATCGGCTGATGCTTTCATGTGGAAATAATCGCCGTGGCGGCGGGGAAAGCAAGGAAAAACGAAGCGAATCGGTGCTTCTGCCCCTCTGGACCGTCACCAAAGCGCGGCCTATAAGCGCCCCCATGGGACCGTGGCGCGCGAATGCACGAATTAGCGGCCCGGCGGGCTGAACTGCCCGCCGGGAATGACCCGCCATTTGCGCCGCCTTGCCCTGGCGCTCCGCCCCCCCGATTTTGAGGAATGCTGCCCATGTGCGCCGACACGCCCGACTATCGCGAGACGCTTTTCCTGCCCGAAACCGGCTTTCCCATGCGCGCCGGCCTGCCCGCGCGCGAGCCCGAATGGCTGGCCCGCTGGGAAAGGCTGCGCATCTATGACCGGCTGCGCGAGAAACCCGGTCGCAAGCCCTTCATCCTGCATGACGGCCCGCCCTATGCGAACGGGCATCTGCATATCGGCCACGCGCTCAACAAGGTGCTGAAGGATTTCATCACCCGTTCCCGGCAGATGCTGGGGTTTGACGCGCGCTATGTGCCGGGCTGGGATTGCCACGGCTTGCCCATCGAGTGGAAGATCGAGGAGCGCTATCGCGAGCAGGGGCTCGACAAGGATGCGGTGCCGGTGGTCGATTTCCGCCAGGAGTGCCGGCGCTTCGCCGAAGGCTGGATCGATGTGCAGCGCGACGAGTTCAAGCGGCTGGGTGTCACCGGCAAATGGGATGATCCCTATCTGACGATGGATTACCACGCCGAGGCGGTGATCGCCGGCGAATTCATGAAATTCGTCATGAATGGCGCGCTTTATCAGGGCTCGAAGCCGGTGATGTGGTCGCCGGTGGAAAAGACGGCGCTGGCCGAGGCCGAGGTGGAATACAAGGATCACAGCAGCCATACGGTATGGGCGAAGTTTCCGGTCACGGATTTCGGGGATGCGGCGTCGGATTTGAGTATTTTTGGCAAGATGAAGCCCCTGTCGGTTGTCATCTGGACCACCACGCCGTGGACGATCCCGCAAAACCGCGCCGTGTGCTACGGGCCCGAAATTGCCTATGGGCTTTATGAGGTCACCGAGCTGGGCGAGCATGCCAAGGCGGCGTTGGGCGATCTGGTGGTGCTGGCCGATGCGCTGGCCGAAAGCTGCTTCACCGCGGCGCGGGTGCAGGCGAAGCGGCTGCGCGATGTGGCCCCGGCCGAGCTGGGCGCGCTGACCCTCGCCCATCCCTTGCGCGGCATCGAGGGGGGCGCGGGCGAGTGGGATTACGACGTGCCCATGCTTCCCGGCGACCATGTCACCGACGAGGCCGGCACCGGCTTCGTGCATACCGCGCCCAGCCATGGCGATGACGACTATCTGATCGGCCTGAAACATGGGCTGGCGATGACCTACAATGTCATGGAAGATGGCAGCTTTCGTGCCGATCTGCCGCTTTTCGGCGGTCAGCACATCATCACGCAAGAGGGCAAGGAGGGGCCGGCGAATGTGTCGGTGATCAAGGCGCTGGCGCAGGCCGGGGCGCTCTTTGCCAAGGGCAAGCTGAAGCATTCCTACCCGCATAGCTGGCGCTCCAAGGCGCCGGTGATCTATCGCAACACGCCGCAATGGTTTGCCGCCATCGATCGCGAGCTGGGCGACGGGATGGATGAGCACGGCCGCACCATCCGTGCGCGCGCGCTCGCCTCGATCGACCGGCTGGTGACATGGACCCCGCCCTCGGGGCGCAACCGGCTTTACTCGATGATCGAGAACCGCCCCGACTGGGTGCTTTCGCGCCAGCGCGCCTGGGGCGTGCCGCTGACCTGTTTCGTGAAAAAGGGTGCGAAGCCG
>JAFIEG010000034.1 GCA_020832665.1 Pararhodobacter sp.
CCGCCGCCGCCGCGCGCTGCCGGGGCCGTCGGCGCGCTGCGCCAGGCGCTGGGCGAGCGTGACGGAGATAGCGCCCGCGCCCTCGCCGATGCCGCCGGGCCGCTGGGCGTGCGCATTGCCGCCTGGCAGCTTCTGCGCGCGGGCGAAAGCGAACGGCTGGCCGATTACCAGACCTTTCTCGACGGCCACGCCGACTGGCCGCTTGCAGCCCCGATTGCCCGCCGCGCCGAGCAGCTTTTGCCCGATGCCCCGCCGCAGGTGGTGCTGGAATGGTTCGCCAGCCGCGAGCCGCAGACGCCGGCCGGGGCGCTGTCGCTGATCGCCGCGCTCGATCATGGCGGCGACATGCAGGCGGCGCGTGCGCTGGCGCGCGATGTCTGGCTGGACCACAGCCTGAGCGCGGCGCAGGAGGCCGCGCTGCTGGCGCGCCACGGCAACGCGCTGGCCGATCTGCATGCCGGGCGGCTCGACGAGATGCTATGGCGCGGCGCGCTCGCCGATGCCACGCGCATGCTTGATCGTGTCAGCCCCGGCCAGGCCGCGCTGGGCCGCGCGCGGCTTGCGCTGCAGCGCCGCGAAAGCGGGGTAACTGCGCTCATCAACGCTGTGCCCGCCGCGCTGGCCGGTGACCCC
Organism: Pararhodobacter sp.; assembly: GCA_020832665.1. Classification (GTDB taxonomy): domain Bacteria; phylum Pseudomonadota; class Alphaproteobacteria; order Rhodobacterales; family Rhodobacteraceae; genus Pararhodobacter. The sequence goes on from JAFIEG010000034.1 coordinate 634, forward strand.
GGCCTGGCGCATGATCGCTTTGTATGGCGCATGCGCGCAGGCAATTTCGACAGCGCCGCCGAATTGCTGGCCGAACGCTCGCGCAACCCGCAGTCGCTGGGCCGGCCCGAGACCTGGGCGGCGTCGCGCGAGCGGCTGGTGCGCCTGCTCGGTTATGAGGGCAATCACCGTCTGGCCTATGAATTGGCCGCGAATCACGGTCTCGATGACGGGCTGCGCTTCATCACGCTGGAATGGCTTGCCGGACATATCGCTCTGCGGCGCCTCAATGAGCCCGAGCGCGCGCTGGGCCATTTCTCGGTGCTGCGTGATCGGGTTTCCAGCCCGATCAGCCTGTCGCGTGGCGCCTGGTGGGAGGCGATGGCCCATGATGCGCTGGGCCAGCCCGAGCGGGCGCGCGAGGCGCTGACCCGCGCCGCCGAGCACCAGACCGCCTTTTACGGCCAGCTTGCCGCCGAGCGGCTGGGTCTGCCGCTGGATGCAGCGCTGATCGACCCGCCATCTTACCCCGACTGGAGCGAGACCGCGCTGGCGCAATCCGACCTGTTGCAGGCGGCGATCACGCTGCACGCTGCCGGCGCCTGGCACGATGCGCGGCTTTTCGTGCTGCAAATGGCGCGCAATATCGAGGACGAGGCCACGCTGGGCGCGCTCGCCGACTTCTGGCTCGATCGCGGCGAGCCCAATTTCGCCGTCAACGTCGCCAAGATCGCCGTGCAGTCAGGCGTGGTGCTGGCGCGGGCGAATTTCCCGCTCACCGGACTGGAGCGGATGCAGCTGCCGGCGCCGGCTGATCTGGTAATGGCCATCGCCCGGCGCGAGAGCGAATTCGACCCGGCGGTGGTCAGCCATGCCGATGCGCGCGGGCTGTTGCAGGTGCTGCCCTCGACCGGCGAACTGACGGCGCGCCGGCTGGGAGTGGGTTTCGATGCCGCGCGGCTGACCACCGACCCCGAATTCAACGCGCTTCTGGGCGCGGGATATCTGGAGCAGATGTCTCGGCAATTCGACGGCGCGCTGCCACTCATCGCCGCGGCCTATAATGCCGGGCCGGGCCGGCCGCGGCGCTGGATCACCGAATTCGGCGACCCGCGCGATGCCTCGGTCGATCCGGTGGAATGGAGCGAGCGCATCCCCTTTGCCGAGACGCGCAACTATGTGCAGCGCGTGCTTGAATCGCTGGTCATTTACCGTGCCATCCTGACCGGCGATCGCACCATAAGGCTCAGCGACATGCTGCGCGGGAGGGGGTAGGCGCCCTTAGCCCCAAAGGGAAACACGCCTGAAAGACGGGCCTTTGATGGCCCGTCAACGCTCGCGTCACGCCGCCTTGAGCGCCGCGCGTCGGGCCAGCGCCTGCTCGCGCAGCCGCGCCATCAGCCCTTCCAGCGCCTTGGCGTTGCGCTCATTGATCAGCCGGTCATCGGAATCGAACTGCTCGGCGGCATGGCCGACCAGCACTTCGGGGAATGGCAATACATGGGCGCGGAAGGGTTGCAGCATGTGGCGCAGCACCGATTGCGTGCGCTCGCCGCCGGCCCGCCCGGCGGTGGCCGAGACAATGGCCACCGGCCTGCCCTCAAGTGGCTGGCCCTTGACGCGGCTCACCCAGTCGAGCGCGTTCTTCAGCAATCCCGGCGGCGCCTTGTTGTACTCGGGGCAGGCGATGAGCACGGCATCGGCGCTTGCCATCTGCTCTGCAAGGCGGGTCACTGCCTCGGGCAGGCCCTCGGCCTCGAGATCGCCATCAAAGAGAGGCAGGTGCAGTCCGCCCTCCTCGAACACCCCGCCAAAGGCGCGCGCGCCCTCTACCATCAGCTTGCGGTTCAGGCTGGCGCGGCGCAGCGAGCCGCAAAGGCCCAGAAGCTTCAGATCGTTCATTGCAATTCTCCTGCTTGATCCTCACCTAATGCCCGCGCCCGCCGCGACAAGCCCCGCGCGGCGCAAGGCGGGCCCGGCTTGCGCCCGCTGCGGCTTTGCGCCAGTTTCGCCGAGCTAAAAGGAGGGTCACACGATGCGCCATGGCGGGCAGATATTGGTCGATCAGTTGAAGATTCACGGCGTGCGCCGCGTCTTTTCGGTGCCGGGCGAAAGCTTTCTCGCCGCGCTTGACGGGCTGCACGATTCGGGCATCGAGAATATCGTCTGCCGGCACGAGGGTGGCGCGGCGATGATGGCCGAGGCCCATGCCAAGCTCACCGGCCAGCCCGGCGTGGTCTTCGTTACCCGCGGCCCCGGCGCCACCAACGCTTCAAGCGGCATTCATGTGGCAAGGCAGGATTCGACGCCGCTGATCATGTTCGTCGGCCAGATCGACAACACCCACCGCGACCGCGAGGCGTTTCAGGAGGTTGATTACCGCGCCTTCTTCACGCCGCTGGCGAAATGGGCCGCCGAGATCGACCAGACCGCGCGCATCCCCGAATATGTCAGCCGCGCCTTTCACCAGGCCAGCGCCGGGCGGCCCGGCCCGGTGGTGCTGGCGCTGCCCGAGAACATGCTCGCCGCCAGCGCCGATGTGCCCGACATCCCCGCCCCCGCGCCGGCGCCGCCTTCGGTCTGCGGCGAGCAGATCGATGCGGTGCTGGAGGCGCTGTGCCAAGCCCGGCGCCCGTTGGTGGTGGCCGGCGGCTCGGTCTGGTCGGCGCAGGCCGCAAAGGATCTGGCGCGCTTCGCCGAGAACTTCGACCTGCCCGTCACCGTCACCTTCCGCCGGCAGGACCGCATGGACAACCGCCACGCCCATTATGTGGGCGATCTTGGCGTTGGCATGAATCCGGCGCTGGGCCGGCGCCTGCAGGATGCCGATTGCCTGCTGATCATCGGCGCGCGCTTCGGCGATATCGCCTCGGGCGGGTATGAGCTGGTCAACCCCGCGGCGCCGGGCAAGACCATCATCCATATCCACCCCGACCCGAACGAGCCCGGCCGCGTCTTTCGCCCCGATCTGGCGTTTGCCGCCCCGGCGGTGGATGTGCTGGCGCGGCTGGCGCGCAGGCAGGCGCCCGATCACCCCGACTGGGCAGGTTGGACAAGTGCGGCAAAGAAGGACCATGAAAGCTGGATCACGCCGCGCGAAACCCCGGGTGCGGTGAAGCTGGAACAGATCGTCAAATGGCTGTCCGACAACCTGCCCGATGATGCCATCATGACCAATGGCGCGGGCAATTTCGCCGCCTGGCTGCACCGCTATTTCCGCGCCCGCGCCTTTCCCGGGCATCTGGCGCCCACCTCGGGCAGCATGGGCTATGGCTTTCCCGCTGCTGTATCGGCGGCGCTGGAACACCGGGGGCGGCAGGTGGTTTGCCTGGCCGGCGACGGCGATTTCCAGATGACGCTGAACGAGTTGTCCACCGCGCGCCAATACGGCGCCGCCCCGATCACCATCATCTGCAACAATGGCCGCTACGGCACCATCCGCATGCATCAGGAACGCCACTATCCGGGGCGCGTCAGTGGCACCGAGCTGTTCAACCCAGATTTCGCCGCGCTCGCGCGCGCCTATGGCGGGCATGGCGAAACGGTGGAGCGAACCGAGGACTTCCCGAAAGCCTTCGAGCGCGCGCAAACATCGAAATTGCCGGCGCTTATCGAATTGCGGCTTGACGGGCAGGCACTCGCTCCGGGCCAGGACCTCGCCGCCGCCCGCGAACAGGGGCAGGCCGCCACCGCGCGTTGACCCTGCCCGGCGGTGCCGCCTCAGCGCGGGCTGCGCTTGGCCAGGATGCGCTGCAAGGTGCGCCGATGCATGCTCAACCGCCGCGCGGTTTCCGAAACATTGCGGTCGCATTGCTCATAGACGCGCTGGATATGCTCCCAGCGCACGCGATCGGCCGACATCGGGTTTTCCGGCGGCTCGGGCAGCGCCCCCTCGCCGCGCCCCAGCAGGGCATTCACCACGTCATCGGCGTCGGCGGGCTTTGAAAGGTAATCGGTTGCGCCGATCTTCACCGCCGCCACGGCGGTGGCGATGGCGCCATAGCCAGTCAGCACCACGATGCGGCTGTCGGGGCGCCTGGCGCGCAGCACCTCCACCACATCCAGCCCGTTGCCATCCTCCAGCCGCAGATCGATCACCGCATAGGCTGGCGGGTTGGCGCTGGCCAGCGCCTTGCCCATCGCCACGGAAGGGGCGGTCACCGGCTCGAATCCGCGCCGCTCCAGCGCGCGGGCGAGGCGCTTGAGAAACACCTCGTCGTCATCGACCACCAGCAGCGAGCGATCCGCGCCAAGCTCGTCCTGCACCGAATCCGCCATGCCGTTTCCCCCGCTCAACTGCCCATCATCTAGGCGCAAGCCGGGGCAAGGTCAAACCCGCCGGCGCCGGAAACGCCGGGGGCGGCCGGGTAGCAGGCCGTCACATGCGCTCGATGAAGCAGGCGCTGCGCTCGGCAATCTGCCGGGCATCGAGGCTGCGCGGAAAGAACTCGACGAAGCCATGCCCGGGCAACACCAGATAGCTGTGGGTGGAATGATCGACGAGGTAGAACTCGTCATCCGCGGGCTGGACCTGAAAGAAGGTGCGATAGGCGCGCGAGACGGCGCGCACCTGCTCGTCGCTGCCGGTCAGGCCGATCATGCGCGGATGGAAGATCGAGGCGAACTCTTCCAGCACCTCGGGCGTGTCGCGGCGCGGATCGACGGAAATGAACACCGGCTGCGCCATGTGCCCGTCTTCCTCCAGCAGTTCCACCGCCAGCGCATTGCGTGCCACATCGAGCGGGCAGACATCGGGGCAGAAAGTATAACCGAAATAGATGATCGAGGGCATGGTGATGACGTCTTCATCGTTCACCGTCTGGCCATGATGATCGATCAGCTCGAACGGCCCGCCGATCTGCCCTGCGCCGCCAGCCACCACGCCAGTGCGGCACTGCGCGAACTGGTCGGCCTCGCCGCGCAGGAGCACCATCCAGCCCAGCGCCGCCAGCATGCCGGCAACGACAAGTGCCAGTCCGCTCCAGTATAGCCTGGTCATCGCGCGCCCTCCTTGGCTTTCGGATCGTGTGCTTGATGCCCCGGTTTCGGCGCACTAACAATGCCCGAATCGCCTTTGCGACAACAGGCCGCCCCATGGAAAACCAGATCAGCGCCATCGCCGGGCCCGAGGCCCAGACCCGCTGGGTGCGCCTCGATACGCTGGCGCGGCTGCGCTGGCTGGCCGTGGCCGGGCAGTTGGCGGCGATCACGCTGGCGCATTTCGGGCTGGGGCTGCAAATCAACTTGTGGCTTTGCTACGCGGTGGTGGCGGTTTCGGCGGGTTCCAATCTGCTGGGCCGCCTGATCTTTCCGCGCTCGCGCAGGTTGGCCGAATCGGAAGCGCTGTTGCTGTTGTCCTTCGATGCCGCGCAGCTTTCGCTCTTGCTGTTTCTCACCGGCGGGCTGAACAACCCCTTCGCGCTGTTGCTGCTGGCGCCGGTCACCATTGCCGCCACGGTGCTGCGTCTGCGCAGCATGCTGGTGCTTGGCGCGCTGGTGCTGGCGCTGGCAACGCTTCTGGCCTTCGCGCATGAGCCGATCCTCGACCGGGCCGGCGATGTGCTGGAACTGCCAGAGCTGTTTCGCTTCGGTTTCTGGGCGGCGATCGTGGTCGGCGTTGCCTTCATCGGCCTCTATCTGCGCTCGGTCGCGGCCGAGAAACAGGCGCTGGCCGAGGCGCTGCAGGCCACCCAGCTGGTGCTGTCGCGCGAGCAGAAGATGTCGGAAATCAGCGGCGTGGTGGCGGCGGCGGCGCATGAGCTGGGCACACCGCTTGCCACCATCAAGCTGGCCAGCGGCGAGCTGGTCGAAACGCTGGCCGACCGGCCCGAAGCGCTCGACGATGCGCTCCTGATTCGCGAACAGGTCGAGCGCTGCCATGCCATCCTGCGCTCGATGGGCAGCGCCGGAAAGGAAGACCTGCATCTGCGCCAGGCTCCGCTGGAAGCGATCCTGCAAGAGGCCGCCGCCCCCCATGCCGGGCGTGGCAAACAGCTGCATTTTGCGCTGCGCCCGGCGGCGACTGACACGCGCATGCCCGAGCTGTGGCGCAATCCGGGGCTGATTCACGGGCTTCGCAACCTGATCCAGAACGCGGTTGATTTCGCCCGCACCGATGTCTGGATCGAGGCCGAATGGGATGCCGATTCGCTGCTTGTCGAGATCGGCGACAACGGGCCGGGCTTTCCCGCGCATCTGCTTGGCCGCATCGGCGAGCCCTTCCTGCGCGAGCGCCCCGCCGGCGCGCGCGGGCGCGCTCGTCCGGCCTATCAGGGCATGGGTCTTGGCCTTTTCATTGCCAAGACCCTGCTGGAGCGCAGCGGCGCGCAGGTGCAGTTCGGCAACCGTGACAGGGTGCCCGGCGGCGGGAGTTCCGGCGATGGCGGGCGCGGCACCGGCGCCGTGGTGCGGCTGCGCTGGCCGCGCGCCGCCATCGAGGCCCGCCCGCGCCCGGTGCTGGGGCAAAACCGCCCGCGCCCGTGAGCACGTCCCGGGGGGCGTTGCCGTTCAGCCTGTGGCTGTATTAACCGCCGTTTAACCAATCCCGGGGCAGAGTTGGCAGGCGGGCCCGAAGGGCACCGGGCACCGGGCACCGGGCAGCAGGAAAGCGGCAGACAGGGGGCGGACGAAAAATGGCGCAATCCATCGTCATGGCTGTTCTCATGGTGACGGCAACCGCACTCACCCTGGCTGGCGTCTTGCTGATCGCGGCCCTTTTCGAACGCCGTCACGGCACCGGGCAGGGTGCGGCAGCCGGGCTGGGCGGCAACCGGGTCGATGCGGTGTTTCTGTTCGAGGATGGCGCGCTGATTGATGCCAATGAACGCGCCGAGGCGCTGCTGGAACGCCTTGGTGGCGAAACCGCGCCCTGGCCGGCGCTGCGTCGTTTCCTGCAAACCGGCATGCTCGATATCGACGCGGCGCTTCAACGCCTGCCCGAATCACGCTCGGTCGCGCTTGCCGCCGGCGACGGCTCTGGCCTGGCCATGCGTGCCGAATGGCTGTCGGGCAGCCTGCGGTTGACCATCAGCGACAGCGCCGCAGATGAGGGCGGCATCCTTCTTGACCGGCTCAGCTTGCGCGCGATGGAAGAAGAGCTGGCGCTTCTTCGCCAACTGTCCGAGGTGATGCCGGCCATCGCCTGGCGCGAAGATGCCGAGGGAAAGGTGATCTGGGCCAATCACGCCTATCTGCGCAACCTGGCCCCGGCGCGCGGCGGCGATGCCGCCATCGCCTGGCCTCTGCCCGCGCTCTTTTCCGCCGGCGCGGCGGGCTCGACCGCGCGCGCAACGCTCTCTGGCGAATCGGGGCGCGGCGAATACTGGTTCGACATCATGCGAATTGCCGATGGCGACGGCCAGCTTGCCTTTGCCCTGCCCGCCGACAGCGCGCATCGCGCTGAGAAGACGCGCCGCGCCTTCGTGCAAACGCTGACCAAGACCTTCGCCACCCTGCCCACCGGGCTGGCGGTCTTCGACCGCGCGCGCCGGCTGCAGCTCTTCAACCCGGCGTTGGCCGATCTTACCGGGTTGGAACCCGAATTCCTGACCTCGCGGCCGGGGCTGGAGGGCTTTCTCAACCGCCTGCGCGAGAAGCGCATCCTGCCCGAGCCGCGCGACTTCCGCAGCTGGTCGCGGCGCTTGCTCGAGATCGAGAAAGGCGCCGAAACCAGCGATTTCGAGGAAACCTGGCTGCTGCCCGGCGGCCAGACCTACCGGGTCTCGGCCAGCCCGCACCCCGATGGCGCGCTCGCCTTCCTGATCGAGGATGTGACCTCCGAGATTCACATGTCGCGCAATATCCGCGCCGAGCTGGAAAACTGCCAGAGCGCGCTCAACCTGCTCGACGAGGCGATCGCGCTGTTTTCCCACGAGGGACATCTGGTGCATGCCAATGCCGCCTTTTCCGGGCTCTGGACGCTCGAGGGCGAGGATTCCATCGGCGGAGTCAGCCTGTCCGCGGCGCTGGAGGCCTGGCGCGAGGCCAGCGCCGACCCGGCGCTGTGGGACCGGATCGCCACCATCACCCGCCGCGGCAATGCCGAAATGTCGGTCAGCGGCGAGATGGAACTGGCCGATGGCGAAAGACTGCATGTCAAGGCAAGGCGCGCCGGCAACGGCATGGTGATGATCGGCTTCTCACCGGTCGAAGATGCCAGCGGCGCCGAAAAACCGGCCCCTGCAGGGGCGGCACCTACGGCGATGCTTCAAACCCGGTCAGCAAAACAGCCGCAGGCCGCAAAGGTTGCGCCGCGCGCTGCCGTTGATGGTGCCGATGATATAGGTGGCACGGTTTCGGGCATCGGTGACGCTGCACCGGCCGGTGCGGACAGAAAGCACCACGCCAGCCATGCCGAGGGCCCCGCAGATGAAGGCACCAACCGGGCCAAGGAAGGGCAATCGCCCGGCCTGAACGCCGGAAAGCCCAAGGGCCGGGTTCTTCGCACCCGCCGCGGCGCCCAGGTGGTGCGCGCCAGCGCCTGATACCGGTTCGGTTGATTGGATCGCCGGCACGGTCGCGGCGCCCAACCCGCGCAGGGCGGGCGTTCCTCTCGCGCCCAGCGTCACGTCATATGCGTGCTGCCGGCACGACAGTGGTTGCTGCGCGTGCTGCAATTGAAGCAATCAGCCGTATCCGATATCAGCGGGCGAAAAGCCGCCTCAAAGCGACGACTCGATCCAGCTTGCCAGCGCCGCCTTGGGCGCCGCGCCCACCTTGTTGGAGATGATCTTGCCGTCGCGCACCAGAAACAGCGCCGGAATGCCGCGAATGCCCATCGCCGCCGTCACCTGCGGGTTTTCATCGACATTGACCTTGGCAATCTTCAGCCGCCCCTCGTATTCGGTGGCAAGCTCTTCCAGCGCCGGGCCGATCTGCTTGCACGGGCCGCACCATTCCGCCCAGAAATCGACAACCACCGGAATGTCGCTCTCGCGCACCTCGGCATCGAAATTGTCATCGGTCACGGCTACGATCGTCATCGGCTGTCTCCTGCGGTGGGGCCAGGGCGGGGCCGGAAGCGGCCGGGACGCTGGCAGAGGTCAGTCCCGTAACTAGGCTTGGCCCGGTGGGCGGTCAACCCCGCCTCGGGCCGGCCGGCCGGCCCGCGCGGTCAACACTACTTGCTGTCGACTGCGCCCGCCAGATCGGCCCAGACCGGACGGGCGAGCTGGAACATGTCCTGGCTGCGCGAATACCAGCCCGCGCCATGCATGCGCCCGATCAGCCCCAGCCTGGGTGTATCGACATGGGCGCGCCTTGCATCAAGCACGAAATCATCGGCGATATGAATGGCCAGCACCCGGCCGATGACGATGGTCTGGTGCGGCCCGGTCACCACATTAGACAAGGAGACGCATTCGAAACTCACCGGCGAGGCGGCGATGCGCGGCGGGCGCACATGTTCGCTCGGCGCCGCCTTCAGCCCCGCCAGTTCCATCTCGCTGACATCGGCTGGCGCATCGACGCAGGTGGTGTTCATTGCCTCGGCCAGCGCCTCGGGCACCAGGTTCACCACGAATTCGCCGCTGGCCATGATGTTGCGCGCCGTGTCCTTGAAGCCACGCTCCGGGTCGGCGAGCAGCCCCACCGCCACCGTCGGCGGGGTGTGGCCCATGGCGTTGAAGAAGCTGTAGGGCGCGGCATTGACCACGCCTTCATCCGACAGCGTGGTGATCCATGCGATCGGCCTCGGGGTAACCGTGGCGGTCATCAGCTTGTAGCTGATCTGCGGCGTTGCCGGGTCGAGATCGAATCGCATGCCTGGGTTTCCCTGCCTTGTCGCGCCTTCGGGTGAGCTGAAGCGAAGAGATGGCGCATCGGCCGGCGCCGGCAAGGCGCGCCGGCGCACAGCCATTGCGCCGGCGCGCACAGCTTTGACCGTTCAGCCGATGCCGCTTTTCCCGGCGCCGGGGCGCGCATCGATCACCGGGTGGCGCAGCGTGCCGATGCCCTGCACCCCGGCCACCACCACATCGCCCGGCCACAACCATTCCTGCGGGTCGCGCCCGGCGCCCACGCCCTCGGGCGTGCCGGTGGCGATGATGTCGCCGGGTTCAAGCGTGATGCCGCGCGTCAGATCGGCGATCAGCTCATCGATCTTGAACAGCATCTTCGCTGTGTTCGAGCGCTGCTTTTCCACGCCATTCACGCTCAGCCACAGATCCAGCGCCTGCGGATCGCCGATCTCGTCGGCGGTGACAATGCAGGGGCCGAAGGGGGCGTAGCTGTCCATCCCCTTGGAATAGATCCACTGCCCCGCGCGGCGGTTATCGCGCGCCGAGACATCGATCATCACCGAATAGCCGAAGACATGCGCCAGCGCGTCCTCGCGCGCAACGCTTGTGGCGGTGGTGCCGATGATGGCTGCGAGTTCCACCTCCCAGTCGAGCTGCTGGGTAATGTCGCCATCATGGCGGATGGGCTCGTCGGGGCCGACCACCGTGGTGGGGGGTTTGGAAAACACCACCGGCTCGCGCGGCAGATCGGGCGCGGTATCGAGTGCTTTCGAGCTTTCGGCGACGTGATCGAGATAGTTCAGCCCGATGCCGAAGATGTTCTTGCGTGGGCGCGGAATGGGCGCCATCAGCCGCACATTGGCCAGCGCCGTGGCGGTGCCGGCGGGGAAATCGCCCTCGCATTCCTCCAGCGCGGCGGCAAGGGCGCTCAGCCCGGGCCGGCCGGCATCGATCAGCCCCAGCATGGTGTCGGGGAATTCCTCGCCGAAGCTGTCGCCCAGGGCGGCCACATCGACCACCAGATCGCCGGCAATCACGCCAAGCCGCGCCGCGCCCTCGACACCGGCGCGATAGGTTACAAGTTTCATGTCACTCTCACTTCAGGGGTTGGTGGCCGCCGTTTTCGCCAAAGGCCTGTTCGCGGTAAAGCCCCAGCGAGCGCATCACCGGCAGGTCGTTCAGGCAAAACAGGCAGGCATCGTCGGAATCAGAGGCATTGGCGTGTTCGTGCCATGCCCAGGAGGGCACACAGAAGATGTCGCGCTCGGACCAGTCGAACCGCTTGCCGTTGATGATGGAATAGCCGCTGCCCTTGGCCACATGGTAAAGATAGCTGCCGGTGTGGCGATGGGCGCGCGTCTTTTCACCCGGGCGCAACATCTGCATGCTGGCGCCTATCGTCTGCATGACGGGGCCGTTGGTGGCGGGGTTGACATATTCCATCATCACGCCGTCGAAGGGCGAGCCGTCAGTGCTGGTGGCGCGCTTGGTCAGCGCCTCGTAGGTGGGTTCCCACTCATACTTGAAGAGCGGCGAGTAACCCTTTGTCCATTGCTCGCCCGCAGGCGTCAGGCCGGGATTGCCCCAGGTCTTGGTCATGTCGTTGACCTCATAGGCAACGGCCTGCTGCAGATCGGGGTGGACCTCGTAGAAGTTTGCCTCCAGCGCGTTGACCAGCGGAATGTCCAGCCCGTCTTGCCAGATGCAGGGCGTGCCATCCTCGGCCACGGCGTGTTCGTGCCAGGTTCCGTTGGGGGTGAGCACGAAATCGTTGCGCCCCAGCGTCATCTTGTGGCCATCGACGATGGTATAGGCGCCCGCGCCCTCCATGATGAAGCGAATGGCGCTGGCCGAGTGCCGGTGCGCGCTGGCGCGCTCGCCCGGATGCATGACCTGCAGGCCCGCATAGATCCAGCCCACGGCGGCAGCTACATCCTGACGGCCCGGGTTGTTCAGATAGATCACCCGCCGCCCCGCCTTTTCCGGCGTCACCAGATCGACCGAGCGCAGGACGTGTTCGCGCAGATCATTGTAGCGCCACAGCACCGGCACCGATTGCGAGACCGGCTCCCATGGCTCGATCTTGTTGGCCACCGTCCAAAGCGCGCCGGCATCGAATTTCTCAAGCTCTTCGTAATAGGCCACCAGTTCGGGCGTATCCTCGACATTGGCCCGGCCGGCGACTTCCTCGCGGTACTGGTCATGTCTGCGAGTCATGGCGTCATCCTTCCCGCTGAACTGTGCGCAGGATAGGCGCGCGTTTTTTCGCTGTAAACCGTGATTTTCGAAAATCTGATTGCGCGGGCGGCGCGCACCGTGGCAGACTGGCCACCAGCGCGAACGGAAACAACCCGATGACCCTGGCGGAAAAAGTCTATGTTCTGCTGCGCCGCGACATTGTCAGCGGCGCCTTGCCCGGCGGGCAGCCCCTGCGGCTGGAACCCCTGCGCCAGCGCTACGGGGCGGGGTTCTCGCCGCTGCGCGAGGCGCTTAACCGGCTGCAGGCTGAAAGGTTGGTGGTGCAGGCGCCCCTGCGCGGTTTTTCCGTGGCGCCGATTTCGCGCGCCGAAATGTGGGATGCCATCGAAACCCGCATCACCATCGAGGTGGAAGCGTTGCGCCGCGCCATTGCGCGCGGCGATGACGGCTGGGAGGCGCGCATCGTCGGCGCCTTTCATGCGCTCTCGCGGCAATCGGCGCGCATGGGCCCGCGCGACCAGCCCGGCGGCGAGATACATCAGGCGCTGGAAGCACGCCACCGGGCCTTTCACCGCGCGCTGATCGATGCCTGCGGCTCGCCGCGGTTGCTGGATTACGCCGAGCGCCTGCATGCCGAGACCGAGCGCTATCGCCTGCCGGTGCTGGCCGGCGATGGCGCCGGCGCCGCGCGCGACGTGCCCGGCGAGCACCGCGCGCTGATGGAGGCGGCGCTGGCGAGGGGGGCCAATCAGGCGGCGGCGCTTCTGGCCGCACATTACCGGCGCACCGGCGCGGCGCTCGAGGCGCAGTTCGCCGATAGCCCCGCCCCGGCCAAACCCGAAACGGCCTGAGCGCAGCGCCGGTGGTGGCATTATCGTCGCTCGTAGACTGGCCCTAAACTTTCTTGCGCCGATCCGCGATGCTGCGGCGAAAGGGCGGCGCGGCCGCCTTCGTTCATGCAGGGGATCAGCGCGATGAAGATGACCACCGAGGAAGCCTTCGTGAAGGTGTTGCAGCGCAACGGGATCGAGCATGCCTTCGGCATCATCGGCTCGGCCTTTATGCCGATATCCGATCTGTTCCCGCGCGCCGGCATCACCTTCTGGGACTGCGCGCATGAGGGCGCGGGCGGGATGATGGCCGATGGCTACACCCGCGCCAGCGGCAAGATGAGCATGATGATTGCCCAGAACGGCCCCGGCATCACCAATTTCGTCACCGCCGTGAAAACCGCCTACTGGAACCACACGCCGCTTCTGCTTGTCACCCCGCAGGCGGCGAACAAGTCGATGGGGCAAGGCGGTTTTCAGGAAATCCCGCAAATGGCGCTGTTTGCCGACATGGTTGCCTATCAGGAAGAGGTGCGCGACCCCTCGCGCATCGCCGAGGTGCTGCAACGCGTGATCCAGAACGCGCATCGCCGCTCGGCGCCGGCACAGATCAACCTCCCGCGCGATTACTGGACACAGGTCGTCGATATCGACCTGCCCGAGCCGGTGGATTTCGAGCGCCCGGCGGGCGGCGCGCAATCGCTGTCCGAGGCGGCGAAGCTGCTGTCCGAGGCGCGCTTTCCGGTCATCCTCAACGGTGCCGGGGTGGTCATCGGCGACGCCATCGGCGAATCGATGGCGCTGGCCGAGCGGCTGGATGCGCCGGTCTGTGTGGGCTATCAGCACAATGACGCCTTCCCCGGCTCGCATCCGCTCTTTGCCGGGCCGCTGGGCTATAACGGCTCGAAAGCGGCGATGGAGTTGATCGCCAGGGCCGATGTGGTGCTGTGCCTGGGCACGCGGCTGAACCCGTTTTCCACCCTGCCGGGCTATGGCATCGACTACTGGCCCAAACAGGCGAAAATCATCCAGGTCGATATCAACCCCGACCGTATCGGGCTGACCAAGAAGGTATCGGTGGGAATCGTCGGCGATGCGAAACAGGTGGCGGCGGGAATTCTGGCGCAGCTTTCCGACAGCGCCGGCGATGCCGGGCGCGAGGAACGCCGCGCCGAGATCGCGCAGCGCAAATCGGCCTGGGCGCAGGAGCTTTCCAGCATGGACCACGAGGATGACGACCCCGGCACCGACTGGAACGCCCGCGCCCGCGCCGACAAGCCCGAATGGATGTCGCCGCGCATGGCCTGGCGCGCGATTCAGGCGGCGCTGCCGCGCGAGGCGATCATTTCCTCGGATATCGGCAACAACTGTGCCATCGGCAATGCCTATCCCAGCTTCGAGGCGGGGAGGAAATACCTGGCGCCGGGCCTGTTCGGCCCTTGCGGTTATGGGCTGCCCGCCATCATCGGCGCCAAGATCGGCTGCCCCGATGTGCCGGTGGTGGGCTTTGCCGGCGACGGCGCCTTCGGCATCGCGGTGACCGAACTGACCGCCATCGGGCGGTCGGAATGGCCGGCGATCACCATGGTGGTGTTCCGAAACTATCAATGGGGCGCCGAGAAGCGCAATTCGACTCTGTGGTATGATGACAATTTCGTCGGCACCGAGCTGGACGAGCAGGTGAGCTATGCCGGCATCGCCAAGGCCTGCGGGCTGCAGGGCGTTCAGGCGCACACTATGGACGAGCTGACCGCGGCGCTGAACAAGGCCATCGAGGACCAGATGCAGCATGGTCGCACCACGCTGATCGAGGCGATGATCAACCAGGAGTTGGGCGAACCCTTCCGCCGCGACGCGATGAAGAAGCCGGTGGCGGTGGCCGGAATCGACCCCGCCGACATGCGCCCGCAGCGCGGTGCATGAGCGCCGAACCCGCGCTGCCCTTCGATCTGGGCGTCGGGGCGGCGATCTGGCTGGCCATCGCCTTTGCGGTGGCGGGCTTTGTGCGCGGCTATACCGGCTTCGGGCTTGGGGCGCTGGTGGTGAGCGCGGGCGCGGTGGTGATGAACCCGCTGCCGCTGATTGCCGTGGCGGTGTTCAGCGATCTGGCGATGACCGCGCAGATATGGCGCTCGCTCAGGCACGATATCGACTGGCGCATGGTGCTGACGCTGTTTGCCGGCGCCGCGCCGGGCCTGCCGCTGGGGCTGTTGGCGCTGACCGCGCTGCCCGAGGACGCGGCGCGCGCGGTCGTGGCGGGCTTCGTGCTGATGATGGCGCTGGCACTGGCGCTGGGCTGGACGCTGCTGCGCCCCGCCGGGCCGGGCCTGCGCTTTGGCACCGGGCTGTTCTCGGGGCTGGCCAATGCCGGCGGCGTGGGCGGGCTGCCGGTGGTGGTGCTACTGGCCGCACAGACCACGGCGCCGCGGCGCTTCCGGGCCACGCTGATCGCCTATTTCGTGCTGCTGGGGCTGTGGACGCTGCCGATGCTGTGGTGGGCGGGGCTGATCTGGCGCGACACGCTGATCGTGACCGCGCTGGCGTTGCCGCTTTTCCTTCTTGGCAACGCGCTCGGCAGCGCGCGCTTTCTCGCTGCCGACCCGCGCAGTTTCGGCCGGCTGGTGAATGCGCTGCTGCTGGCGCTGGCCACGCTGGGCCTGCTGCGGGCGCTGTGGTGAGGCGCGCCCGGGGCGCTCCCGCGCCTTGTCAGGCGCCTGCGGCACCTTCCGCGGCTTGGGCCGCGCCGCGCTCGCCTGCGGCGCGCGCGGCAGGGGGGCGCTGCCCCGCGTCGCGCGGGGCGCGCCTCCCCCCCGCGGATTTTTAGCAAGATGAAGGGAAGGGCCAGGGTGGCGGGTCAGCCGGTTTCAGGCACGGAGGCGAGAGCAAGGGTGATGGCGGTAATGGCGATGATGTCATCGCTGCTGGCGCCGCGCGAGAGGTCACTTACCGGCCGGGCAAAGCCCTGCAACACCGGGCCCAGCGCCTGCGCGCCGGCGAGTTCCTGGCAGAGCTTGTAGGCGATGTTGCCGGCATCGAGCGAGGGGAAGATCAGCACATTGGCCTGCCCGCCGCCGGCGAGCCCCTTGCGCGTGGCGATACCGGAGTTGAGCGCGGCATCGCCCTGCACCGGACCCTGCACCGACAGCCCCTCGGCGCGCAATGTGTCGGTGACGCCGTGCAGCAGATCGACGCCGGGGCCGGTGCCCGAGCGGCCGGTGGAATAGGACAGCAGCGCCAGTTCCGAGCGCCCGGTCAGCGCGCGCGCCGTGCGCGCCGAGGCTCGGGCGATATCGGCCAGTTCGGCCGCATCGGGGGCGACATTGAGCGCGCAATCGGCGAAGATGAATTCGCGCCCGTCGGGCAGCAGCATGGCAAAGAAGCTCGACGGTGTGGCGATACCTTGCGCCATGCCGACGCCCAGCTGCGCGGCCTCGATGACGCGGCGGGTGGGGGCGACGGCGCCGGCAATCAGGCAATCGGCCTCGCCCGCGGCGAGCATGGCGGCGGCGCGGATCAGCGGTTTTTCCAGCATCCGGCGGGCGAGGCTTTCCTTGAGCCCCGGCCGGTTGCGCAGCAGATGCGGAACATAAGATTCCAGCGGCGCGGCAGGTTCGGGGGCGACGGGTTCGGCCAGCCCCTCGGCACGCAGCCGCGCGGCGGCTTCGCATATGCGGGCATCGTCGATTTCGGGCAGCAGCACGCGCGACTTGCGGGCGCGGGCGCTGGCAAAGGCGCGTTCGAGCAGACTCATCGATCGCTCCGCATGGATGCAAATGAGGGGAGAGTGCCGATATGAGTGACAGCGTCAAGATCAACCGCGGCCTGAAGGGTGTGTATTTCGAGCGTTCGGGCATTTCCGACATCGATGGGCGCGCCGGCACGCTGACCTATCGCGGCTATTCGATTCATGATCTGGCCGAGCATGCAGGTTTTGAAGAGGTGGCGTGGCTGTTGATTCATGGCGAATTGCCGAATGAGGGCGAGTTGGCGCGCTTCGACAATTCGCTGAAGGCGGCGCGCGAACTGCCTGGGCCTGTGATCGGGATCATCCGCGCGCTCGCCGCCGGGCATCCGATGGATGTGCTGCGCAGCGCCGTTTCGGCACTGGCCGCGCTGGATGCGGACAGCGTTGACGCCAGCGAGGCGGGTTTCCTGCGCAATGGCGAGAAGCTGATCGCGCAGATACCCGTCATCATCGCAGCGCATGAAGCCATTCGTAACGGGCGCGAGCCGGTGGCGCCGGACCCGGCGCTGGGCCATGCCGCCAACTGGCTGTGGATGCTCAAGGGCGAGAAGCCCTCTGCCGATGCTGCGCGGCTGGCCGAGCAGGATTTCATCCTGCACGCCGAGCATGGCTCGAATGCCTCATCCTTTGCCGCGCGGGTGACGGTGGGCACCGAGGCCAACCTGCACGGCGCCATGGTTGCCGCCATCGCCACGCTGGCCGGGCCGGCGCATGGAGGGGCGGCCGAGGACGTGATGCGCATGGTAGAGGAAATTGGCGCGCCGGAGAATGCGGCAGCCTATGTGAAGGCGAAACGCGCGGCGCGTGAGGCGGTCACCGGCTTCGGTCACCGGGTCTATCGCACCGAGGACCCGCGCGCGCGGCACATGAAGGCCGGGGTGGAGCGGCTGTCGCGCGAGATGGGCGAGCCGCGCTGGTTTGCCATTCTGCAGGCGGTGGTCGAGGCGATGCAGCCCTATGCGCGCCACGGGTTGAACGTGAATGTCGATTTCTGGTCGGGCGCGATCTATCAGCTGCATGGCATCGCAATGGATCTTTATGTGCCGATCTTCGCCATCGGTCGGGCGCCGGGATGGGTGGCGCAATGCATGGAGCAGAAGCGCTCGAACATACTGATCCGGCCGCTGACGCTGTATGACGGGCCGGCGCCGCGCGAATGGGTGGCGCTGGCGGCGCGCTGAGCCGGCGCGCAGGGGGCATTGCGGCCGGGGCGCTGCGCGGGTAATCAGCGCCTGAAAGGGGGCTGCCTGCCCCCGTCGCGCGCGGCGTGACTCCCCCCGGGCGTTTATTTCGGCAAGATGAAGAGGCAGATGTGAGAGCGCCGGTCCATCCCGTTCCCGCGCCAGCGCCCGCCGCGGCGCAGCCCGTCAAGGCGGCGTTATGGATGTGCGGGGCGATTGCCTCCTTCACGCTGATGGCGGTGGCCGGGCGCGCGGTGATGGTCGAGCTGAACACATTCGAACTGATGTTCTGGCGCTCGATCTTCGGATTTGCCGTCGTTCTGGCGGTGGTGATGGTGA
Source organism: Pararhodobacter sp. (assembly GCA_020832665.1). Taxonomy (GTDB): domain Bacteria; phylum Pseudomonadota; class Alphaproteobacteria; order Rhodobacterales; family Rhodobacteraceae; genus Pararhodobacter. The sequence goes on from JAFIEG010000034.1 coordinate 18,644, forward strand.
GCGCGCGCGGGCTGGCACAGGTGGCGAGCCGGCACATGCGGCTGCATCTGGGGCGCAACGTGTTTCACTTCGCCGGGCAGAATCTGTGGTTCTTTGGCGTCGCCACGATTCCGCTGGCGCAGTTGGTGGCGCTGGAATTCACCATGCCGATCTGGGTGGTGCTTCTCGCGCCGCTGGTATTGGGCGAGAAGTTGACGCGCCGGCGGCTCGGGCTGGCGCTGATGGGTTTTGCCGGCGTGCTAATTGTCGCGCAGCCCGGCGTGGCGCCGCTGGGGCCTGGCCATCTGGCCGGCATTCTGGCGGCGGTGGGCTTTGCCATGAACGTGATGCTGACCAAGATGATCATGCGCCATGACGGGGTGTTGTGCGTGCTGTTCTGGATGACACTCTTGCAGACCCTTTTCGGTCTGGCGCTGTCCTTCATCGGCGGTTTCACCTGGCCCTCGGCGGCGATTGTGCCCTGGCTGGCGGTGGCGGGCATCACCGGGTTGACGGCGCATTACTCGCTGACCTCGGCGCTGGGGCTGGCGCCGGCTTCGGTGGTGGCGCCGATGGAATTCGCGCGCTTGCCGATCATCGCGCTGGTGGCGGTGTGGCTTTATTCCGAGACACTCGACCCGCTGGTTTTCCTGGGTGCGGCGGTCATTTTCGTGGCGAATTATCTGAACCTAAAGCCGGCGGGCGACAGGGCCTGACCCTTGGCGGAGACTGCTCGCCAGAGGCAGCCGATCCCGTCCGTATTGGTCGGTTTAGTGAACCAATTCAGCATTTTTTCGCATCAAACAGGCTTTTCAGGTGGCCTGCGCTGTGCTTTAACCACCTGATCAACCCGTCAACGGGTTGGGAAGCAAAAAGAACCCATGGGAGGAATACATGGATCGTCGCTCTTTCCTTAAGACTTCGGCAGTGGGCGGGGCCGCGGCCGCGACCGGTTCGCTGGCGGCACCCGCCGTGGCGCAGGGCCGCACGCCGATGGTGATCGTTTCGACCTGGCCGCGCGATTTTCCGGGGCTGGGCACCTCGGCGCAGCGTCTGGCCACGCTGATCGAGGATGCCACCGATGGCGCCATCGCGGTGGAATACTACGCCGCTGGCGAGCGCGTCGGCGCCTTTGACGTGTTCGACGAGGTGTCGTCGGGCAACTCGCAGGCCTTCCACGCCGCCGATTACTACTGGCTGGGCACGCATCCGGTGTTCGCCTATGTCTGCGCCGTTCCCTTCGGCCTGACGCCGCTCGAGCAGAATTCCTTCATCCACTTCATGGGCGGGCAGGAAATCTGGGACGAGGTCGCCGATGAATACGGCCTGAAGGGCTGGCTGGCCGGCAACACCGGCTGTCAGCCGGGTGGCTGGTTCAACACCGAGATCAACTCGCCCGAGGATCTGCGCGGGCTGCGCATGCGTATTCCGGGCATCGGCGGTTCGATGATGTCGAAACTTGGTGTTTCGGTCGTCTCGCTGCCGGGCGGGCAGATCTACGAGGCGCTGGTCTCGGGCGCGATCGACGCCACCGAATGGGTGGGCCCCTGGAACGATTTCTACCTGAACCTGCACCAGGCGGCGCGCTACTACTACAACCCCGGCGCGCAGGAACCCGGCCCGGCGCTGTCGCTGACCATGAACAAGTCCTGGCTGACCAGCCTGCCGAGCTGGCAGCAGCGCGCCATCCAGGCTTGCTGCCACACCGAAAACGACCGCATGATGGCGGAATACAACGCCATGAACGGCCGTTATCTGGACCGGCTGATCCAGGATCACGGCATCCAGATGCGCGAATTCAACGAAGAAACCTTCGAGGCCTTCGGCGAGGCGTCGGAAGAGGTGTTCGACGAGATCCGCCAGCATTCGGATGCGGCAAACCGCATGCACGAAGCCTTCCTGCAGGCGCGCCGGGAGGTGGGCCACTGGCTGTCGATCTCCGAACAGGAATTCGCCTTCCAGCGCAATCGGGTTCTCGGCATCGAATAAGCCCGGCAGGCTGAAAAAACGGGTGGGGCGGAGCCGTTGGCGGTTTCCGCCCCATTCCCGCAAGAAAGCGCGTCAACGCTGAATCCGACAGGGGCTGATCCATGCAGCACGCGATGCCCGCCACCGGTGCCGGGCCGCTGGTTCTCAGGCTGTTCGCCTGGGGAACCGTGACCGTAACCTTCGCCTTTCTCATCGAGAACTATCTGGTGCACTGGCGAGGGCAACCCGGCGCCATGGCCTTTGTGCAAGGTAATGGCAGCGGCTGGCTGTCGGCGCTTTTCTACGCCATAGCTGCGGCGGCGGCGATTGCCATGGTGGCTCGCTCGCGGATGGAGCCGCTGCGCCCCGACAGCGAGCGCATTGCCCGGCTGACCAATTATCTGGTGCGCGCCTGCTTCTTTGCCGTTCTCTTCGTGGGGCTGGGCGACACGGCGGTATCCTGGCTGCGCGCCGAGGGGCTGCACCGCGTGCTTTTCAGCGACGAATTCGCCACGCAGCTGGGCCAGCCGCGCGCGCGCGGGCCGATGATTCACATCCCGCTGATGGCGCTGGGCTTCGTGGTGGCGCTGTTCACCCGCACGCTGGGCTTTCTGTGGTTGGCGCTGCTGGTGGTGCTGGTGCAGTTTCTCATGGTCATCGGCCGCTTCGTGTTTTCCTACGAGCAGCCCTTCATGGCCGATCTGGTGCGCATGTGGTACGCGGCGCTGTTTCTGTTTGCCTCGGCCTATACGCTGGCAAGCGAGGGGCATGTGCGCGTCGATGTCTTTTATTCCTCGATGACGCGGCGCGCCAAGGCGGTGGTCAACGGCATCGGCTCGGTGGTGCTGGGCATGACCATGTGCTGGACGATCCTGATTCTGGGTACGGCGACAAACGCCTCCACCCTGATTGGCCCCTTCATCCGTTTCGAGCAGGGCCAGCAGACCTATGGTGCGATGACGAAATACACGCTGGCGATCTTTCTTGCCGTGTTTGCTGTGAGCATGCTGCTGCAATTCGCCTCATATATTCTCAAGGCCGCCGCCGACTGGCGCGGCGAGCCCGACCCGAATGCCGGCCCCGAGGATGGGCAGGCCGAACCGCAACCGGTAGCGGGATAAGCGGCCATGGAAATCATCTTTCTTGCCATTCTCGTCGTGATGATGATGTTCACGCTGGGCGTGGGCTTTCCGGTCGCCTTTGCGCTGCCGGGCTCGGCCATCGTGACCATCGGCCTGGCCGCCGGTGCCGGCTGGCTGTTCATGGACAACCCGAACGCCTTTTTCATGAGCGGCTCGGCTGTTGAGTGGCTCAGCGCCGGGGTGACCAATTTTCGTGGCATCTACTGGGAGGCCGAGCGCGACACGCTGATCGCGATTCCGCTGTTCATCTTCATGGGCATCATGCTGCAGCGTTCCAAGATCGCCGAGGAGCTGCTGGTGACAATGGCCAAGCTCTTCGGCTCAATGCCGGGGGGGCTGGGCATTTCGGTGGTCGTGGTCGGCGCGCTGCTGGCCGCCACCACCGGCGTTGTCGGCGCCACCGTGGTGGCCATGGGGCTGATCTCGCTGCCGGCGATGATGCGCAACAACTATTCGCAACCGCTGGCCACGGGCACCATCCTGGCCTCGGGCACGCTGGGGCAGATCATCCCGCCCTCGATCGTGCTGATCATCCTGGCAGACCAGCTTTCATCGGCCACCGATCTGGCGGGCCAGTTGCGCCTGGCCGAATACCGCGAGGCGACGGGGCAGTTTGCCATGCCCTCGGAACTGGCGGTGGTGCCCACCTCGGCGGGCGACATGTTCATGGGCGCGCTGTTTCCGGGGCTGGTGCTGGTGGGGCTGTATATTCTGTACATCCTCGTCTTCGCGCTGATCCGGCCCTCCAGCGCACCGGCGGTGCCGACCATCGGCGCGCGCAACGCCGCCTTCTGGCGCGATGTCTTCTTTGCCGTGGTGCCGCCCCTGGTGCTGATCTTCCTGGTGCTGGGCTCGATCATCCTGGGCGTGGCCACCGTCACCCAGGCCGGCGCGGTGGGCGCGATGGGCGCCACCGTCATGGCCGGCTACAAGCTTCATAGCGGCCCGCGCCGTTTCTGGCCGGCGATCATTTCGCTGGCCTCGCTGGTGGTGATCTGGCAGCTGCATGTCAATTTCAACCTCAATGTGCGCCAGCTTGACCGCTCGGGCGATTACCTCGCCGTCTATGCCGCAGCGGCGGCGGTGGTGGTGCTGCTCCTCGCGCTGGGCTGGAGCGCGCTGCGCACGATGCGTATCAACGACACGCTCAACGCGGTGATGCTGGAAACCGCCAAGACCTCGGCGCTGGTGTTCATCATCCTCTTGGGCGCGGCGATGCTGATCTCGGCCTTCCGCGCCTTTGGCGGCGAACATCTGGTCAAGGATTACCTCACCGGCCTGCCCGGCGGCTTCTGGGGGCAGTTCGTGATCGTCATGATCGTGATCTTCCTGTTAGGGTTCTTCCTAGATTTCATCGAGATCGCCATCGTCGTGGTGCCGATCGTGGCGCCGATCCTGCTGATGAACCCCGAGGCCAATATCAGTGCCGTCTGGCTGGGGGTGATGATCGGCATCAACATCCAGACCTCGTTCCTGACACCGCCCTTCGGCTTTGCGCTGTTCTATCTGCGCGGCGTGGCCGAGCGAACAGTCAAGACCATCAACATGTACAAGGGTGTGGTGCCCTTTATCCTGATGCAGCTGGGGGCGCTGGTCATCGTGGGTTATTACCCGCCGCTGGTGAACTATCTGCCGGCGCGGGTGGCGCTCTTGTCCGATAACGCGCCACCGCCAAGAAACCCGCGGCTGCAATATTGTGTCGAGGAAATCCTCGCCGAGCGGATACCGGCGCAGGAATCGGCGGTGCGGGCGATGATCGCTGATCTGCGCACGCTGGATCGCGATTTCCTGCCGGCGGATCGGCGCCAGGCGCTGGACCGGGCGCTTGAAGGCTATGAGAACGCCTTCCCGCGTCTGGCCGATCTGCGCCAGAGCCAGCAGGCCATAGTCGATGCCACGCCCGATTATCAGCCGCTGCATCGCGAGGTGCGCGACATAAGGCGCGAGCGCGAACGGCTGGAGCGGCTGATTGACGGGCTGGAGCGGCAGATGCGCATCCATCGCGGCGATGCACCCGATGCGGCGGCAGCGCGCGAGCGCATCACCGATCGCATCGCCGCGTTGCGCGGCGAGATCGAGGCGGTCGAGGCCGAGACCCCCGATGGCTGGGACCAGGCGCAGGCGACCTTCCAGGCGCTCAATCGCGCCGAGCAGGACGCGCGCCGCGACTTCCGCATGGCGGCCGAGCAATCCTATACGGTGCTGCGCGAGTTGGTGGCCGAGATCGGGGCGGCTGAGCAGATCGCGGCACTTGTGCCCGATGTCGAGGCGGCGGTGGCGCTGGTCGGTACCGCCGATCCCGAAGAGGCGGCCGAGGCGATTCAGGAGGTCGAGCGCGAGGTTGGCCTGCTGGCGGGTGGGGCGGTGCTGCGCAGCGCGCTGGGCGATGTGCGCAATGCGCTGACCGGGCGCCGGGCCTCGCCCGAGCGCGCCGGCGAACTGGCGCCTGAGGCGCTCGAGGTGGCGCGCAGCGAAGCCGAATGGCGCTCAAGGGCGGGCGACGAGCTGCTGGCCAATCTGCAGCGGCTCGAGGCCGAGACGCGCAACACGCTGGGTCTGCGCGAGCAGGACCGGCTCGAGCGCGGCCCGGCGCTGCAAGTGGCGGCCTGCCTGGCGCATCACCGCGACGTGTCGCTGAGCTTCTGAGCCGGCATAGCCGGCCCGGACCGGGCGCCCCGCCGGTGGTGGCGGGCCTTGCCGATGATGCGCAGGCCGGCGCCATCGGCGAGGTGGTTTGTTGCGTTGTCGTTTCAGGCCTGATTGGGCCGATTTCGTCACCGGCATGGGCGCTTCACGCTCGGCCCGCGCGGGGTGGAAGGAAAGCGCCCGCAAGCCGCGCTCCCACCCACCCGCCCCGCGCGGCTGAGCCGGGCGCTGGCCGGCGTGGTGGGCGGGGGGCTGGCGGTGCCGGCGGAAGAGGCGGGCATGCAGGCCAGGGTATCGGATCTGTGTATCGCAGCCGATCTGCCGGATTTGTCATCATCGCGCCCTTTCGGGCAGTCACGCGGGCGTAAAGATTCATTTTCCGATTGCAGTTCCCTGCCGTTCACCCCTATGGTTGCGCATCGCCTTGCGCCTTTCGGCGCGGCGCATCGAATTCACGGCCTCTCTTGCCGGCCTGGCCGGCAGGGCCTGAACGGTCCCCGACCGACCAAGGAACCGCCCGGTTCAGGCAGTGCCTGCCGGGTGTCACAGAGGATGCCCCAGGGCATCGGAGCAACAACAACGATGCCAGGCCGCGCATCACATCGGCAGCAGTTCCCGGCGCCTTCAGTGCGTCGATACAGCGCCGTGACCGCGGGCCGGGCAATCAGCCAATCAAGCGCATCACGCCGGAACCGGGCCGCTGGCCTGTCGGGGCCGGCCTGTGCGCCAAGTGAGACATCATGGGAAAGAAAATGCTTATCGATGCCACCCACGCGGAGGAAACCCGCGTCGTGGTGGTTGACGGACAAAAGGTCGATGAATTTGATTTCGAGACCATCCACCGCCGCCAGCTAGCCGGCAACATCTATCTGGCCAAGGTAACGCGGGTTGAACCTTCGCTGCAGGCGGCCTTTGTCGATTACGGCGGCAATCGCCACGGTTTCCTGGCCTTCGCCGAGATTCACCCCGATTATTACCAGATTCCGATGGCCGATCGTCAGGCGCTGCTCGAGGAAGAGCGCGCTTATGCCGAGGCCCAGCGCGAGGATGATGGCAACGGCGAGGGCGAACGGCGCCAGCGCCGCCGCTCGGGGCGCAAGGACAGCGCGAAGAAGGGTGGCGACAGGAAAGGTGCCGGCGCTGCAGACGAGGCGCAGACCGAGCGCGGCGCCGAGGACGGGCAGACCGCCGATGAGGCATTGACCGCGAGCGCGCCCGAAGTAGCGCCCGAAACCGCCAAACCCGATATGCCCACCGAGGCAGCGCGCGCCGATGAAGCCGCCGCAACCGGCGCCGAAAAGGCCGGGGCCGCGCCCGCCGAGGCACCCGCAGCCGGGGCATCCGACAGCGAAGCGACCGGCGAGGAGCAATCGGCCGGGCAGGGTGCGAACAAGCCGCAAGCCCCGATCGCCGCCCCTGTCGAAGGCAAGGATCCGACCGCCACGCGCGAGATCGGCGGCATGGATATTGTCGAACTCGATGCCGGCGCCGATGACGAGATTGCCGCGCCCCCGATCGCGGGTGGCAACGGCAATGGCAACAATGGCAACGACGAGGCAGAACCCTACCGCGCCGCCGATCATGCCACCGAGATCGACGACCAGATCGAATCGGTTGCCGATGAGGATGTCTCGGACGAGCTTCGCCCGCCGCGCCGCCCGCGCGCGCGCCGCTACAAGATTCAGGAAGTCATAAAGGTCCGCCAGATCATGCTGGTTCAGGTGGTCAAGGAAGAGCGCGGCAACAAGGGCGCGGCGCTGACCACCTATCTGTCGCTGGCCGGGCGCTATTGCGTGCTGATGCCCAACACTGCCCGCGGTGGTGGCATCTCGCGCAAGATCACCAATGCCGCCGACCGCAAGAAACTCAAGGAGATAGCGGGTGAACTTGAGGTGCCTCAGGGGGCCGGGCTTATCATCCGCACCGCCGGCGCCAACCGCACGCGCGCCGAGATCCGGCGAGATTATGAATACCTCTTCCGCCTGTGGGAGCAGATCCGGGACCTGACGCTGAAATCCATCGCGCCGGCGCCGATCTATGAAGAGGGCAACCTGATCAAGCGCTCGATCCGCGATCTTTATTCGCGCGAGATCGACGAGGTGCTGGTCGAGGGTGAGCCGGGCTATCGCGTGGCCAAGGACTTCATGAAGATGATCATGCCGTCCCACGCCAGGAACGTGAAGCTGTATACCGATCAGATGCCACTTTTCGCCCGCTTTCAGGTGGAAACCTATCTTGCCGGCATGTTCAACCCCACGGTGCAGCTGAAATCGGGTGGCTATATCGTCATCGGCATCACCGAGGCGCTGGTGGCGATCGATGTGAACTCGGGCAAGGCCACGCGCCAGGGTTCGATCGAGGAAACCGCGCTGCAGACCAACATGGAAGCGGCCGAGGAAATCGCCCGCCAGCTCAGGCTGCGCGATCTTGCCGGGCTCATCGTGATCGATTTCATCGACATGGAAGAGCGCAAGAACAACGCCGCCGTCGAAAAGAAGCTGAAGGAAAAGCTCAAGAGCGACCGTGCGCGCATCCAGGTGGGGCGTATTTCGGGATTCGGTCTGCTGGAGATGAGCCGCCAGCGGCTGCGCCCCGGCATGCTGGAAGCCACCACCCAGCCCTGCCCGCATTGTCACGGCACCGGGCTGCTTCGCTCGGATAACAGCCTCGGGCTGACAATCCTGCGCGCGCTCGAGGAAGAGGGCACACGCGGCCGTTCGCGCGAGGTGCTGCTGAAGGCGCCGGTGGGGATCGTCAACTATCTGATCAACAACAAGCGCGAGCATCTTGCCCAGATCGAGGCGCGCTATGGCATGGCGATCAGGGTCGAGGCCGATCCGGCGCTGGTGAGCCCGGATTTCACGCTTGAAAAGTTCAAGACCGCCACGCGCATTGTCGCGCCCGTCGCCGCGCCTGTGGTGTCCTTCGATGTCGGTGCCATGGGCGATATCGACACCGATGACGAGGATGCCGAGATCGCGGCAGAGCCCGTCGCGGTGGAAGCGCCCGTTCCCGCTGCCGCTGCCACCGGTGCCGCCGGCGAGGGTGACACCGAGGGTGACGGCGAGGGTGGTCGCGGCCGGCGCCGCCGCCGTCGGCGCCGTCGCGGTGGCCAGAAGCAGGGCGACAAGCGCGGCGCCGAAGGCACTGACAGCGCTGGCGAAGCCGATGCCGGTCAGGCCGAAGAGGGCCGGGCCGATGCGGATCTGGGCGCGGCGGCCGACAGCGCGCCGGCTGGTCCCGAGCCTTCCGCCGACGCGCCGGCCGCTGCGGGCGACGATGCCGGGGTGAGCGATACCGCCACCGATGAGCCGCCCAAGAAGCCCGCGCGCAGGCGCCGCGCCTCGCGCAAGTCCGCTACCGAGGCCGCGCCTGCCGCCGATGCCTCGCCTGTCGAAGCCAGCCAACCCGCTGCCGAGATCGCGGGCGAGGGGGTCGAGGCCGAGGCCGGCGAAGCCGCGCCAGCAAAGAAACCCGCCCCCCGCCGTCGCAGCCGGCGCAAACCCGCCGCCGCCGCGCTGGAAGCCGAAGCCGATGCAGCACATGCAGAGCAAGCCGTAACGCCTGAAGCCGCCGAGCAGCAGCCGGGCGCGCAGGCGCAGGCCGAACCGGTGGCCGAGCAAGTGGCCGAACCGGCACCGCAGCCCGCCCCGGTGGGCGAGGAGGCACCGACGCCAGAGCCGGCCGCCGAAACGCCGGCGCCAGCAGTCGATGCGCCCCCCGCCGCCACCGAATCCGCCGATGGCAAGGTGGGCGAGGAAGCCCCGGAAACGGGTGATTCCGGCAGCGAAGCCACAGAAGAAAAGTCCGCCAAGCCGCGTCGGCGTGGCTGGTGGGCGATCGGGCGCTGACTTTCCCGTTACCTTGCCTTCTGCCCCCGCCCGGCGCGATTTCTTCGCCCGGGCGGGCGGCGCTGGCGAGGATGTGACAGCCTGTCATCGTGACCTTTCGCGCCGCGCGGCGTAACGATCTTGGCAGCAAAGGGAGAGCCAGCCCATGTTCGGGATCGATCTGTTCGACGCCGCGTTGATGCCTGCGCTCTTCGTGGCGCTTCTTGCTGGCGTGCTGTCTTTCCTCAGCCCTTGCGTGCTGCCGATCGTGCCGCCCTATCTGGCCTATATGTCGGGCATCTCGATGCGTGAACTGACCGAGGAGGGCGAGACCGGCGGCGCCCGAAAGGCAGCCCTGCCGGCGCTGTTCTTCGTCATGGGGCTATCCACGGTTTTTTTGTTTCTGGGCTTCACCGCCTCCAGCCTGGGGCGCCTGTTTCTGGAGCATCGCGAGCTTTTCGCGCAGATCGCCGGCGGGGTGATCATCGTGCTGGGCCTGCACTTCATGGGGCTGTTCCGCATCGGGCTGTTGCAGCGCGAGGCGCGGATCGATGCCGGCGATCAGGGTGGCTCGGCCTTTGGCGCCTATGTGCTGGGGCTGGCCTTTGCCTTTGGCTGGACGCCCTGCATCGGGCCGATCCTGGGCATGATCCTGTCGCTGGCGGCGACCGAGGACACCGTCACCCGCGGCACCACGCTGCTGGGCGTCTATGCGCTGGGGTTGGGGCTGCCCTTCCTGTTGTCGGCGCTTTTTATCGGCCGCTCGATGGCGCTGATGAAAAGGCTGCGGCCATGGCTGGGGATTATCGAGAAGTCGATGGGCGTGCTGCTGATCCTGGTCGGAATCGCGCTGATCACCGGGGCGATGGCGGATTTCTCCTTCTGGCTCCTGGAGACGTTTCCGATTTTTGAGCGGCTGGGGTGAGGCTGGGTTTCGGCTGATTGCCGGCGCCGCGGCGGCGCCCGTCAACGCAGGATGGGCAGTATTGCCCATCCTACCAGTTTATGTCCCCGCCCGTGCTTCGATCGAGGTGATCAGCAAGCAAGCGCAGGATGGGCAGTACTGCCCATCCTGCCGACGCCTGTTCAGCCCCCAGCCTTTTCCGCCTGCTCGGCCCTTTCGGCCAGTTCCAGCCATTCCTCTTCGGCGCTGGCCAGTGCCTGCTGGCGCTGGGCCAGCATCTCGCTGGCCCTGGCGAATTTCGCCGGCTCGCGGGCGTAGAGATCGGGGTCAGCCATCAGCCCTTCGATCTTGCCGATCTCGGCCTCGAACCTTGCGATCTCGGCGGGCAGCGCCTCCAGCCGGTGGCGCTCGGTAAAGCTGAGGCCGGCGCGGGCCGGTTTTGCCCCATCGCCCGAACCCGGTTTCGCGCCCGGTTTCGCATCGGGTTTCGTGTTAATTTTCGCAGCGGGTTTCACCTCGGACTTCCCACCACTCGCTGCCGGGCGCTGGGCGAGCATGTCGCTCCAGCCGCCGGCGAACGCGGTCACCTTGCCGCTCCCTTCCATCAACAGCGTCGTGGTAGCGATGCGGTCGATGAAATCGCGGTCATGGCTGACCATCAGCACCGTGCCGTCAAACTCGCCCAGCAGATCCTGCAACAGATCCAGTGTCTCGATATCCAGATCATTGGTCGGCTCGTCGAGCACAAGCAGGTTCGATTCGCGCGCCATGATCCGCGCCAGCATCAGCCGCGCCTTCTCGCCTCCCGAAAGCGCGCGCACCGGGGCGCGGGCCTGGGCCTCGTCGAACAGGAACTCCTTCAAGTAGCCCACCACATGCCGTGGCTGGCCTCGTACCATCACTTGGTCGGACTGGCCCGAGACGCTCATTTCCGGGTCCAGCGTCAGGTTGTCCCATAGTGAGGCATTCAGCTTCAGCCCGGCGCGGTTCTGGTCGAATACCGCCATCTGCAATTTGCTGCCCAGCCGCACATGGCCAGAATCGGGCGCCATCTCGCCGGTGAGCAGCTTCAGCAGCGTGGTTTTCCCGGTGCCGTTGGGCCCCACCAGCGCCAGCCGGTCGCCGCGCATCACCTTGAGCGAGAAATCCTTCACGATCACCCGGCCCTCGAACGTCTTGGAAATACCTTCGGCCTCGATCACCAGCCTGCCCGAGGCGGGCGCGGATTCCAGCGCCATTGCCGCTGTGCCCTGGCGTCGGATCTGGCCGGCACGTTCGGCGCGCAGCGCCCTGAGCGCGCGCAGCCTTCCCTGGTTGCGCTTGCGCCGGGCCGAAATGCCTTCGACCGCCCAGCGCGCCTCGGCCTTGATCTTGCGGTCGAGCTTGTGGCGCGCCTCGTCCTCGCCCGCCCAGACCTCTTCGCGCCAGTCCTCGAAATGCGCGAACCCCTTGTCGAGCCGGCGCATCTGCCCGCGATCGAGCCAGAGCACGGCGCGGGCAAGCGCATCCAGAAAGGCGCGGTCATGGCTGATGAGCACGAAAGCCGCGCGGGACGTGCGCAGGCGTTCCTCAAGCCAGGTGATGGCGGCGATATCGAGATGGTTGGTGGGCTCGTCGAGCAGCATCAAGGCCGGCTCCTCGGCCAGCAGCTTTGCCAGCGCCGCGCGCCGGCGCTCGCCGCCCGAGGCGGTGGCGGTGGGCAGCGCCGGGTCAAAGCCCAGCCCCTCGGCGGCCATGTCGATGCGGTAGCGCTCTTCGGGCGCCAGCGCCTGCGCGGCGTAGTCGCCCAGCGTGGCGAAACCCGCAAAATCTGGCTCCTGCTCCATGTAGCCCACCGTCACGCCGGGCCCCAGCGCGCGGCTGCCCCGGTCAGGTTCCACCAGCCCGGCCATGATCTTCAGCAGCGTGGATTTTCCCGAGCCGTTACGCCCCACCAGCGCCAGCCGGTCACCCGGCTGGATGGCCAGGTCCATCCCGTCGATGAGCGGGTCGCCGCCGAAGCCCAGCGAGATATCGGTCAGTTGCAGAAGCGGGGTGCGTGCCATGGTCGCGGGCTAGCCGGGCCGGCGGGGCGGGTCAAGCCCCGGCGCTGCCGGCTTTCTCGGTGGCGAGTGCCCGCAGCAGCTGGCGGCGCGAGGCCGGCATGGCGGCAACCTCGACGCAGGTGAAAAGAAGACAGGTGTTCAGATCGGTATCGATGGCCAGTTGGTCTGACACCCAGCCGCCAAGCGACATGTAGAAACGCAGGATCGGCGGCAGCCGGGGCGGGGCGGGGGCGGGCTTTTGCGTGGCGAGATGGCCAAAGCCGGAAGCGCCCGGCCCGCGCGCGGCTGGGCGCTGGTCGGGCGGGCCCAGATGGCGCACGGCGAGTTGCGCCAGCAAGGCGCGGTGGCGCGCAGGATCGGCGCCGTCAAGCGAGGTGCAGCCGATCAGCCTTTGCGCGCCGCTGCGTATCGTCATGCGGGCGATACCCGTCCATATCAAGCGCATCACTTCGGCGGTGGGGGCCTGCGGGCGCAGGCACAGTCGGCCCAGCTCGAGCGCCGTGCCCTGCAGACGTGCGATCGGCTCAAGGTCGAAAAAACCGGCGCTGTAGCCCGCCAGCAGCGATTGCGCATCAAGGTGATGGCTCAGTCGCAGCGTGGCAAGCGGTGGCTCGCCTGGTCGTGCGATCCACAAATGCCGGCTGCGCGCATCGTGGCGATCGGCATCATTGGCGCTTTCATCGCCGCGAAAGCTGCGCGCGCGCAGCCGCTGAAGCTGTTGCAGTTCGCTGCGATTGCGCGCCAGGCGCATCTCGAACCCGCCGCGCTCCACAGGCGGGCCAAGGGCGAGGGGATCGAAAACGCTGGACATCGGGCCGGCCCTGCTTAACTGAGTCGATGATAAACCCGGATATCAGACAGGTAACAGGATGACGAAGACCGACCGCGTTGTGAAGAGCGATGCCGAATGGCAGGCGCAACTGTCGCCGCTGGCCTACAAGGTCACCCGCCGCCACGGCACCGAGCGCGCCTTCAGCCATGACGATTTCCCAAAACAGCCGGGCGTTTTCCGTTGCGTCTGTTGCAATGCGCCGCTTTTCGATCAGGCGCAAAAATATGATTCGGGCTCGGGCTGGCCCAGCTTCTGGGCGCCGCGCGCGGATGCGCCGATCGGCACGCGCGAGGACCGCTCGCTCTTCATGCGCCGCACCGAGGCGCATTGCCGCCGCTGCGAGGCGCATCTGGGGCATGTCTTTCCCGATGGCCCGCAACCGACCGGGCTGCGCTACTGCATCAACGGGGTGGCGCTGCGCTTTGATCCGCAAAGCGGCGAGGATAGCCCCGAGTCAACCGGCGAGAGCTGACAGCGCGCGGCAACGGCGCCACGCGCGCAAGCCGAACACTATCCGGTGAGCGCCTTGCCGTGTGGGCTTCATTGAAACACAGCCTCGCCGCGCGCCGCGTGCGTGGCCCATGCCCGTTGAACTTGCCGGGAGGCGATCGCCCGGAAATCGCTCCGTTCCAGCGATTTCAGCGAAGGAACGGGCATGGTTCTGGCACCGGCGGACGGGGGCAGGCCCCCGCGGCATCAGTTCATCATCGCCGCCGGGTTGAAATTGCCCAGAACGCTGAGGATCTGTTGCAGGGCGCTGCGCCCGCGCGGCCCGGTATCGGTGACCCGGCGCGAAAGCATCACCACCTCGCCATCCTGCAAGCCGAAGCGCTCGATATTGGCGACGCGGTCGCGCTCGTCAAAGGTGATGGCCACCACCTGGCGATCCAGCTCGACCGGGGCGCGCCAGTGTTCGTGACGCCAGTCGGACTGCACATAGAACCAGCCCGAACCCTCCATCACCCCGCCAATTCCGGGTCGGCCCAGCTTTTCGGTCACGGTTTCGCGCGTGTCCTGGCCGACATTGATTTCGGCCAGATCGGCATCGCTGGGCGCGTAGCCGTGATAGCGCATCGTCGGCGAGCAGGCCGCCAGCGCCAGCACCAGTATCAGCCCGACGCCGAGCAGTCGCAACCGTCCCGCGCCCTTCATTTCGCTGCCCGCCATGCGCTGTGCCATGTTGCCCCTTTCGTGCCCTTTCCGAGCCCCGGATGCCCCGACCTGTCGCCGCGCCCCGGCCTGCGGGTGCCCCGGTTTCGAGGTTTCCGTTAATCCGCTTACATAACCGGCGGTCACTGTTCAAGGAAGGAACAGCGCCGTGAAGTAGTCTCGCGCTGGTTTGCGCCCGGGCGCGGATGCGATAGGGACAGGCAAACGAACCGCCCCGGCCAAATCAAGCAGGACGCCATGACCGCCAAGGACCAGTCCGAGCCCCGCAAGAGCGCCAGCCTGCCCATGCGCGTGGCCGATCTCTCGCCGCATCGCGCGCATCGCTTTCATCTGCGCCCCGATGCGCCGGCGCGCGCGCGGCTGGCGGGTGAGCTGGGCCTGCTGGCGCTGCGCAAGCTCGATTTTCGCGGCGATCTGCGCGCCGAGGGCAGGCAGGACTGGCGGCTAGAAGCGGCATTGGGCGCCACTGTCGTGCAGCCCTGTGTGATCAGCGCCGAGCCGGTCAGCACGCGAATCGACATTACGGTGACGCGGCTGTTCCGGCCGCCGCCGCCCGAAGATACCGGGCAGGGGGCCTTGCCCGAAGAGATGGAGATGCCCGAGGATGACAGCATCGAGCCGCTGGGCGCGGTGATCGACCCTGGCGCGGTCATGGCCGAGGCGCTGGCACTGGCATTGCCCGATTACCCGCGCGCGCCGGGGGCGGGCCTGGGTGAACAGGGTTTTGTCGTAACGCCACCCGGCGCCGCCCCGACAGAGCCCGAACGCAAGAACCCCTTTGCCGCGCTTGAAGCGCTGAAGAAACGCGATGGCGGGGCGGGCGAGGGGGGCTGATACCGTCGCCGGATGATCTGATCGGTCGCGACGCTTGTATCAAGGGGGCGCCAGCGCCTCGCCAAGCGCGGGATGGGCGTTATTGCCCATCCTGCAAATTCGGCGGTCGCGAAGCGATCAACCTGATACGGTCTGACAGCGCGGCCCTTGTGCCTTCCCGGGGATGCGCCCCTCGTGCCCGATGCGCGCGCCCCTGATTTGCGCGCCCCGGCGCGCCAGATTCTGCTTGCACCGGCGCCAAAAGCCCGTATTTTCCGCGCCTCGTATGTCGCAGGGCTTGGATGCCGCCTCAAGCCGGTGTATGGCCTGCGCCAGAGATCCGAATATACCACACGCCCGGGCCGCCTGAATGTGCCCGCAGCGAAGAGCCCAGAGGTTGACCCATGGCCGTGCAGCAGAACCGCGTAACCCGCTCCCGCCGCAACATGCGCCGCTCGCATGATGCGCTGGTTGCCGGCAATCCCAATGAATGCCCCAATTGCGGCGAACTCAAGCGCCCGCATCATGTCTGCCCCTCCTGTGGCCATTATGACGGCCGCGAGGTGATTGCCCGCGGCGCCGACGTCGATCTGGACGACGACGCGGCCTGATCGCGGCGCCGGGTGCAGACCCGATGGTCGCCGCTCATCAGCACGCACCGCAGACAGAGGCGGGGGGCAGCCAGGTGGTGGTTGCCGTCGATGCCATGGGGGGCGATCTGGGCCCGGCCGTTGTCATTGCCGGTTGCGTGCAGGTGCTGGCGGCGCACCCGGCGCTGAACCTGTCGCTGCATGGTGACGAGGCGGTGCTCAAGCCACTGGTGACGCGCGAGCCGGCGCTGGCCGGGCGGGTGGCGCTGGTGCATGCGCCGGGCGTGGTGTCGATGAACGACAAGCCCAGCCAGGTGATGCGCCACGGCAAGGATACCTCGATGTGGTCGGCGCTGGCGGCGCTGAAGGCCGGCGAGGCGTCGGCGGTTGTGTCGTGCGGCAATACCGGCGCGCTGATGGCGGTGTCGATGCTGCAACTGCGCCGCATGGAAGGGGTCAGCCGTCCGGCGATTGCCTGCCTGTGGCCCTCGCGAGGGCGCCACGGATTTTCGACCATGCTCGATGTCGGCGCCGATATCCGGGCCGACGCCCCGGACCTGCTGGCCTATGCAATCATGGGCGCCACCTATTTTCGCAATGATTTCAACGAACCATGCCCCCGTGTGGGGCTGTTGAACGTTGGCACCGAAGAGCACAAGGGCCGCGCCGAGATCAAGGCCGCGCATGATCTCATCGCTCGCCATCAGGATACCGGGCGCTATGATTATGTCGGCTTTGTCGAGGGCAGCGACATTCCCACTGAGCGGGTGGATGTGATTGTCACCGACGGCTTTACCGGCAATGTCGCGCTCAAGACCGGCGAGGGCACGGCCCGGCTGATCGGCGATTTCCTGCGCGAGACCTTCCGCTCGGGCTGGGTGTCGATGCTGGGCGGTCTGCTGGCGCGGCGCTCGCTGGTGCGGCTGCGCCGGCGCATCGATCCGCGGTTCAACAATGGGGGTGTGTTTCTGGGGCTCAACGGCACGGTGGTGAAATCGCATGGTGCCGCCGATGCCACCGGCATCGCCTCGGCGCTTACCCTGGCCATGAAGCTGGCGCAGTCGGGCTATCGCGGGCGTATGGCCGAACGCCTTGTCATCGCGGCGCAGGCGGCACAGGATGAGGCCGGAGGAGATCAACCATGAACGACCTGGCGCGGGAAGAAGTTACCATGCCCACCGCCGAACACAGCGAAGCCGATGCGGAAACCGGCCCCGAAACCGGCATTAACACAGCCGGGACGGCGGTTACCCGCGCCGTGGTCCGTGGCGCCGGCCATTACCTGCCCGAACGCGTGGTGCCCAATGCCGAATTCGCCGCGCGGCTGGATACCTCGGATGAATGGATCGTCTCGCGCAGCGGCATCGAGCGGCGCCATTTCGCCGCGCCGGGCGAATCCACCTCGCATATGGCGATCAAGGCCGCCGAAATGGCGCTGGGCAATGCCGGGATAAGCCCCGATTCGCTCGATGCCATCATCGTCGCCACCTCGACGCCCGATCTGACCTTTCCCTCGGTGGCGACCATGGTGCAGGCGGGGCTGGGCATGACGCGCGGCTTTGCCTTCGACATACAGGCGGTCTGCGCCGGTTTCGTCTATGCGCTGGCCCAGGCACAGGCGTTGATCGTGGCCGGCAGTGCGCGGCGGGTGATGGTGATCGGGGCCGAAACCTTCAGCCGCATCCTTGACTGGGAAGACCGCACCACCTGCGTGCTGTTCGGCGATGGCGCCGGGGCGGTGATCCTGGAGGCGCAGCCGGGCGGTGGCACCACCGGTGACCGTGGCATCCTGTCGAGCGACCTGAATGCCGATGGCCGCCAACGCGACATTCTCTATGTCGATGGTGGCGTGGCCACCACCGGTCACGCCGGCTGCCTGCGCATGCAGGGCAAGGAGGTGTTTCGTCACGCTGTCGAGAAGCTGGCCGCCACCGCGCGTAACGCGCTCGATCGCGCCGGGCTGGCGCCGGGCGATATTGACTGGGTGGTGCCGCATCAGGCCAATCTGCGCATCATCCGTGCCACCGCGCAGAAGCTGGGCGTGCCGATGGAGCGCATGGTCACCACCGTGGCCGATCACGGCAACACCTCGGCGGCCTCGATCCCGCTTGCGCTGTCGGTGGCGGTATCGCGCGGGCAGATCAGACCGGGCGATCTTCTGCTGCTCGAAGCCATCGGCGGTGGCCTCGCCTGGGGTGCGGTTGTGCTGCGCTGGTAGGACCGGGGCACCCGCCGCAAGTGCCTGATATTGACTCGGATTTCCCCTTGGCCCATGCTGCTTCAAACAAAACGCATAATCTGGGGGAGCCGGCCATGAGTGAGACGACGCTGACGCGGATGGACCTGGCCGAGGCCGTCTTTCGTGATGTCGGCCTCTCGCGCAACGAATCCGCGCAATTGGTCGAATCGATCATTCGGCACATTTCTGATTCACTCGTCGCCGGCGAGCAGGTCAAGATATCGTCCTTCGGCACCTTCAGCGTGCGTGAAAAGGGCGCGCGCATGGGCCGCAACCCCAAGACCGGCGAGGAAGTGCCGATCAGCCCGCGCCGCGTGCTGTCGTTTCGCCCCTCGCATCTGATGAAGGAACGCGTGATGCGCGGCAACGCGCTTGTCATCGAGGGCGCCGGCAAGGCGTGATCCAGCAATGAAGAAAGCGCCCGAGGCATTCCGCACCATTGGCGAGGTTGCCGAGCTGCTGGAAACCCCGGCGCATGTGCTGCGTTTCTGGGAGAGCAAGTTCTATCAGATCAAGCCGGTGAAGCGCGCTGGCGGGCGACGTTACTATCGGCCCGATGACGTGGCGCTGATCTCCGGCATCCGGCACCTGCTTCAGGACAAGGGCATGACCATTCGCGGCGTGCAGAAGATGCTGCAGGAAGAGGGGGCACGCCACGTCGCCGCGCTGGCGCCGCCGGTTTCCGGCCCCGATGCAACCGATACCGATGATGCCGAAGCAATCGCGGCGGTCGATGAGGCCACGCCGCCCGAAGCCGAACACCCGCCGCGCCCGGCCACGGTGATGCCCTTCCCGGCGCCGCCCCGGCCTGCGCCGCACACCACGCCGACTGCACCGCCGCCCTTTGTGCCGCCGGCGGCAAGGAAAACGGCCAATGGCACCGGAAGCGCAGCCGAACGTGGGAAAAGCCCGGGCCCGCAGACCCCCGACCCCGCGCGCGCCAGCGATACCGGTGGCGCGCCCGCCGGTGCTGACGAAGCGCAAGCCAAAGGCGCGGCGCCACTGCCCGCCGCCGCCAGGCCCGCTGATCCCCCGGCCACACCGCCGACCGCGCGCCCCGAACCGGCTGCCGCGCCAGTCGTGGCGGGCGGCGAGGAGCCGGCACAAGGCGAACGCCCGGCGCAGACCCTGCGCCGCATGCCGCGCGGTGCGCTGGGCGCGCGCGCCGAAAGGCTGGCGATTCTGGCCGGGCGCATCGACCGGCTGCTCGACCGCATGTCCGAGGCGTCGGGAGCGGGGCGCTGGTAAGCGGGGCCCGGGCATCCGCGCGTTTCGTATCAGGCTATTTCGTCGTGAACGGGAAATTCGCGCTTGCCTGTGCTGCCAGAAACGCTAGAAAGCGCAGCGTCGGGCTGTGGCGCAGTCTGGTTAGCGCGTCCGTCTGGGGGACGGAAGGTCGTGAGTTCGAATCTCGCCAGCCCGACCAACATCACCGGCCCGGGGCAGCGCTGCTGCGCCGGGCCGATGCCGTTCAGGCCGCAACCCGCCGTAGCCCCGGCGGCGGCGCCAAAGCCGCAAGAGTGAGCCTTTGCGCATGAAAGCCCCGCACCAGACGCCCGCCGTAACCGCCGCCACCGAGGCGCAAGGCGTGCTGCCCGCGCAGGCGCTGCGCGCCATGTTCGCGCGCGGCGAGATCACCGCCGCCGCGCCCCCCGCCGAGGGCCAGATCCAGCCCGCCAGCCTCGATCTGCGCCTTGGTGATACCGCCTGGCGGGTGCGCGCCTCCTTCCTCGCCGGGCGCGGGCGCAGCGTCGCCGAAAGGCTGAGCGATTTCGAGATGCACCGCATGTCGCTCACAGGCGGCGCGGTGCTGGAAAAGGGCTGCGTCTATGTCGTGCCGCTGGCCGAGGGGCTGGCGCTTCAAGCCGGGGTGCACGCCGTTACGAATGCAAAAAGCTCGACCGGGCGGCTTGACCTGCTCACACGCGTCATCACCGATGGCGGCGAGGAATTCGACCGCGTCGCGCCGGGCTATCGCGGCCCGCTCTATGCCGAGATCTGCCCGCGCTCGTTTTCGGTGTTGGTGCGCCCGGGCATGCGGCTCAACCAGATCCGCTTTCGCCGCGGCCGCGCGGTGCTCGATGACAGCGAACTCGCGGCGCTGCACGCGCGCGCCAACCTCGTCTCGGGGACGGCGCATATCTCCGAGGGGCTGGGCTTTTCGGTCGATCTGCACCCAGGCGCGCCGGGCGGCCTAGTCGGCTTTCGCGCCCGCCCCCATGCCGGGGTGATCGACCTTGACCGCATCAATGCCTATGACGCCGCCGATTACTGGGACGAGCTGCGCGCGCCGCAGGGCCGGCTGATCCTCGACCCGGGCGCCTTCTACATCCTCGTCAGCCGCGAATCAGTGCATATCCCGCCTGATTACGCCGCCGAAATGGCCCCCTACCTGGCCATGGTCGGCGAGTTTCGTGTGCATTACGCCGGCTTCTTCGATCCCGGCTTCGGCCATGACGCCGCCGGCGGCAGCGGCGCGCGCGGCGTGCTCGAAGTGCGCTGCCACGAGGCGCCCTTTGTCCTCGAACACGGCCAGATCGTGGGCCGGCTGGTCTATGAACGCATGGCCGAACGGCCCGATACCCTCTACGGCGCCGGCATCGCCTCGCATTACCAGGGCCAGGGGCTGAAACTGTCCAAGCATTTCCGCAGCCCCTGACGCCGCCGAAGCCACCCCGGCCCCTTCATCTTGCAATGAATACTCCGGGGGGAGTCCGCGCAGCGGACGGGGGGCAGCGCCCCAACACAAGCTCAGCTCCGCCCCGCCGCGCGCTCGAACAGTGCCAGCACGCGCGAAAGGAAATCGTCGCGCACCTCGGGGCGCTCCATCATCAGCTCATGCTCGGCGCCGGGGTACTCGGCGGCCTCGGCTGTGGGCCAGCCCGCCAGCCGCTCGCGTATGGCGTCGTTGCTGACGATACGCTCATTGCCGGCGATACCGATCAGCGCCGGCACATCCGGCGCCGGCAGTCGGCGCAGCGCCGCCATCTCGGCCAGCGCCCTGCCTGTCCAGCGCAGGCTCGGCCCGCCCAGTGCCAGGCCCGGCTCGGCCACCAGTTGCGCCTGCATGCGCGCGAACTGCACCGCGTCGCGGGTTATGTCATTGAGATCGAAGGACATGCCGCGCAGCCCGAAATCGGGCCCGGTGCCGGGCACATAATCCGTGTCGCGGCCCAGCGGGCGCGAAAGCCGCGCCATAGCTGCCACACCGGCGCGCAGCGCGGCGTTTTGCGGCAGGCCCAGCATTGGCGCGCTCATCGCCACCGCCGGCGCCTGCCAGCCATCGACCAGCGCGCGCAGTGCGATGCAGCCGCCCATGGAATGGCACAGCATCGGCATCGAGCCGCAGCCCAGCTCCTCGGCCGCCTCGATGGCGGCGGCGAGGTCGAGCTGGTAGTCGGCGAAATCGCGCACATGGCCAAGCAGCGGGTCTTCCGCCAGCCTTTCAGACAGCCCCTGGCCGCGCCAGTCGATCACCAGCGCGCCCCAGCCGGCGCGCGCCAGTTCGGCCACCACCAGCCCGTATTTCTCGATCCATTCGGTGCGCCCGGGCAGGATCAGCACATGCCCCGCGCTGCCCGGCCAGAAGCCCAGCCGCAGCCGCACACCGTCATCGGCCCTGCGCCAGAAGGCGCGCCCGCTGCGCGGCGCGCCGCAGGCCATCAGCGGCGCGGGTTCAGGCGCGCCGCCCCCGGCACCCGCCGTGTTGGGGGCGCCGGCCATGATGGCTCAGCCCAGCACCGAGGCGAGCTTCATCGCCGTCGCCATGTTGCCATCGATCTTCAGCTTGCCCGACATGAAGGCCATGGTCGGGTTGACCTCGCCATCGAGCATGCCCTGAAAGGTCTCGACCGAGGCAGTGAGCACCACATCGGTGTCATCGTCGCCGATGCGCGCGCCCTCGGAATCGAGCACGATCTCGCCTTCACCCTCGATGACGAACTTGGCATTTCCGTCGAAGCCGTCGCCGCCCAGCTTCTCGTTCAGCGCCTCGACGGCCTTCTCGATCACGTCGCTCATCGTCTTCTGTCCTGACTGTGATGTGTTTCCCGGGCCGCACGCGGGCGGCGACTCTCGCATTCTTCGCAGCTTACGCTAAATTGGAGGTATGAAGCATGAACCCCGCCTTCACAATCCTGTCGTCGCGGCAATTCTGGCACTGATCGGTGCCGTGATGGTAGCGGCTGCGCCGTTGCCGGGGCAGGCGCAGCAGCAATTCGGGCTGCACACGGCCAGCAACGGCGCTGTCGATGTCGATTCGCTTCTAGACGAGCTGGCGCGGCCCGATCAGCAGCGCTGGCGGCGTATCGAGCGCCAGATCATGCGCGAATGGTCGCGCTCGGGCTCGGCGGCGGTGGATTACCTGTTCCAGCGCGGGCAGCAGGCGATGCGCGCCGGCCAGCCGCGCGCTGCGATCGATCATTTCAGCGCGGCAATCGACCACGACCCCGATTTCGCAGAGGCCTGGCATGCCCGCGCCTCGGCCTGGTTCATGGACAATCGCTATGGCTTGTCGATGGCCGATCTGGAACAGGCGCTGGCGCGCAACCCGCGCCATTTCGGCGCGCTGGCCGGGTTGGGCGCTATCCTGGAACAGGTGGGCGATCTGGAGCGCGCGCGCGAGGCCTATGCCGCCTCGCATTCGCTCAACCCCCACCGCCAGAGCGTGCGCGAGGCTCTCGAGCGGCTCGATCTTGCCCTTACCGGCCGCGCGCTTTAGAGCAGGCGGCGCCTGAAACGGGGCCGGAGCCGGGCCGAAAAGGGCGCCGAGAAGGGCAGCGAGGCAGTCAATGAACAGGCAGGGGCGGGTCACGGCGGTACTGGGCCCCACCAATACCGGCAAGACCCATTACGCCATCGAACGCATGCTGGCGCATCGCACCGGCGTCATCGGCCTGCCGCTGCGGCTTTTGGCGCGCGAGGTCTATGACCGCATCAAGGCGTTGCGCGGCCCTTCGGTGGTGGCGCTGGTCACCGGCGAAGAGCGCATCGTGCCCGAACGCGTGCAGTACTGGGTGTGCACCACCGAGGCGATGCCGCTCGATATCGGCGCCGATTTCGTGGCTGTTGACGAGATCCAGCTTTGCGCCGACCCCGATCGTGGGCATGTCTTTACCGAGCGGCTGCTGCATGCGCGCGGCTTGCACGAGACGCTGTTTCTGGGCTCGGACACCATGCGCGGGGCCATCGCCGCGCTGGTGCCGGGCGCGCAGTTCATCCGCCGCGAGCGGCTGTCGCAGCTTTCCTGGGCCGGCTCGAAGAAGATCGCCCGCATGCCGGCGCGCGCGGCCATCGTGGCGTTCTCGGTGGAAAACGTCTATGCTATCGCCGAGCTGATCAGGCGCACCAAGGGCGGTTGCGCCATTGTCATGGGCGCGCTGAGCCCGCGCACGCGCAACGCGCAGGTCGAGCTTTATCAGAATGGCGATGTCGATTACCTGGTCGCCACTGATGCCATCGGCATGGGGCTGAACCTGGATATCAGGCATGTGGCATTCGCCGGCACCGCCAAGTTCGACGGCCGCCGAATGCGCCCGCTGGGCGCCGACGAGCTGGCCCAGATTGCCGGCCGCGCGGGGCGGCACACCACGCAAGGCACTTTCGGTGTCACCGGCGAGGCGCGCCCGCTTGCGCCCGAGATCGTCGATGCCATTGAAAATCACCGGTTCCTGCCCGTGCGCAAGCTGCAATGGCGCAATGCGCGGCTCGATTTTGGCAGCCTTTCGCGCCTGATCTCCAGCCTGGAAGCACCTACGAGCGACGACTGGCTGACGCGCGTGCGCGAGTCCGACGATCTCGGCGCGCTCAAATCGCTGGCCGCCATGCCTGAGGTTACGGCGAGGCTGCGCGATGCGCGCGATCTGCGGCTGTTGTGGGATGTCTGCCGCATCCCCGATTTTCGCGGCATCTCGCCCACCGAACACGCCGGGCTGCTGGCGCGGCTGCATGGTTTTCTGGCCGATGGCGGGCGTATCCCCGCCGACTGGCTGGCGCGTAACATCGCGCGCATTGACAAGGTGCAGGGCGATATCGACATGCTGTCGCGCCGGCTCGCCTTTATCCGCACATGGACATATGTCGCGCAAAGGCTGGGCTGGGTTGACGATGAAAACCATTGGCGCGAGGCAACCCGCGCGGTAGAAGACCGTTTGTCGGACGCGCTGCATGCGCGCCTGACCGCAGCATTCGTTGACCGGCGCACCAGCGTGCTGATGCGGCGGTTGAACCAGAAGGAGAGCCTTGTGGCCGAGGTGAACGACAAGGGCGAGGTGACTGTCGAGGGCGAGTTCATCGGCCGTCTCGAAGGTTTCCGCTTCCGCCAGGACAAGACCGACAGCCCCGACGAGGCGCGCACCCTGCGCGCGGCGGCGGTGGCGGCACTGGCCCCGGCCTTTCACCTGCGCGCCGATCGCTTCTACAACGCGCCCGATACCGAGATGGACTTCACCGAGCAGGGCGGGCTGATGTGGGGCTCCGAGGCGGTGGGCAAGCTTGTGCCGGGTCCCGACATGCTGCGCCCGCAGGTCCAGGCCTTTGTCGATGACGAGGCCGGGCCGGAAGTGGCCGAAAAGGTCAAGCGGCGGCTACAGCACTTCATCGACCGCAAGGTGGCGGCGCAGTTCGAGCCGCTTGTGAACCTGCAGCGCGACGAAACCCTGACCGGCCTGGCGCGCGGCTTCGCCTTTCGCCTGGTCGAGGCACTGGGCGTGCTGCCGCGTGAGGGGGTCGCTGGCGAGGTCAAGGCGCTCGATCAGGACGCGCGCGGCGCGCTGCGCCGGCATGGCGTGCGTTTCGGGCAGTTCACCGTGTTCCTGCCCGCGCTGCTGAAACCGGCGCCGACTCGGCTGCGGCTGGTGCTGTGGTCGCTGGCGCAGGGGCTCGATACCTTCCCCGAAAGCCCGCCGCCGGGGCTGGTGACCATTCCCTGCCTGCCCGAGGTCGAGCCGCAGCATTACACGCTGGCCGGTTACAAGCCCGCTGGCAGCCGCGCCATTCGCATCGACATGCTGGAACGGCTGGCCGACATGCTGCGGGGCCGCGACAGCCGCGCCGGGTTCGAGGCCGCCGCCGAGATGCTGTCGATCACCGGGCTGACGCTCGAGCAATTCGCCGATCTGATGCAGGGGCTGGGTTATGTCGCCGAGCGCGGCGAGCGCCCCAAGCAGCGTGTTCCGGCCCCGCAGGCCGCTGACGCCAAGGTGCCGGCAGAACCGGGCGAAGAAGCTGCGGCCGGGGAAAGCGCCACACCCGAAAGCACTGCCGCCGAGGGCACGCCCGCCGCGCCGGGCGACGAACCGCCAGCCGGCGCCGCCGCCGATGCAGGCCCCGAGGCTTGGGCCGAGCCGGCCCCGAAGCCGGCCGATGAAGCCCCGGTGGCCGCGGCGGATGAAAGCGAGGCCGGCGAGAGCGCCGGCGCAACCGACGAAGCGCCGAAGGCAGAAGCCAGCGCCGCCGAACCCGCCGCCGAACCCGACGCTGAATCCCCCGAAACCCCAGCGCCCGAAACCGAAACCCCCGAAAGCGCTGCAAAAGCCGGGGCCGAAGCAGCCGAGATCGAGGTCTTCTATACCTTCCGCTGGGCGCCGCGCGCACGCGGGCCGCGCCGCGACGGACGCGCCGGGCAACGCGAAGCCGGTGCACGCGGCAAGCCGGCGGGAGAAGGGCAGGGGGGC
>JAFIEG010000035.1 GCA_020832665.1 Pararhodobacter sp.
CCCCCCCCCCCCCCCCCCCCCCCCCCCCCCCCCCCCCCCCCCCCGCCCCCCCCGCGGGGGGCTCGGCCCAAGCCGAGAAGGGTGGCCCGCAGGGCCGTCCGACAAGGCACGGGAGCGCCCCGGCGGTGCCGCTTTGCCTCGAATGGATTCCCATTGCCGGCGCGATGCATTAGCCTGCATCGGCATGAAGCAAAATCCCATCCCACCCTTGCGCATGGTGTCCCATGGCGGCTGATCCGGCGCCCGTCCCTGCCGCCTCGCAGCCCGCGCCGGTCTTTTCCGACGATCAGGCGCAGGCCTGGGATGCGCTGGCCGAGCGGCTGACCCATGCCGGCATCCGCCTGATCGAGGAAGAGACCGACGCCCCCGACAGCGATGCGCCGGGCAGCGTGATGGCGATCATCGGAAAGGCCGGCTCGGGCAAGACCATGCTGTTGTCCGAACTCACCCGCGCGCTGATCAAGGCCGGGGTCGAGATCGTCACCCCCGATTACGAGGCGCGCCGCCGGCGCGATATGCGGCGGCTGGCGATTCTTGCGCCCACCAACAAGGCCGCCTCGGTGCTGCGCGGGCGCGGCGTGCCGGCCACCACCATTCACCGCATCCTCTACACCCCGGTCTATGACCCCGAATACGAAAAGATCGCCGAATGGCTGGCCGGCAACGGCCCGCGCCCGGTGATCGCCGATCTGGGTGAGTCCGCGCTTGATCGCGCGCAGGCTTTCTACGAGCAAGTCAAGTCGATCCCCGGCGCGCTCGCCGCCGCCGGTCTGCGCGGCAGCGATTTCATCAAGGGCTGGAAGCGGCGCGACGAGCCGCTCGATGTCGGCTTCGTCGACGAGGCGTCGATGCTTGACGCCCGCCAGTTCGACGATCTGTGCGAGATTTTCCAGACGCTGGTGCTGTTCGGCGACCCGGCGCAGCTGGCGCCGGTGGGGCAGTCGGGCGAAATGGTGTTCGACCGGCTGGAGGCAGGCCAGAAGCTGACCCTCAGCCGCATTCACCGCCAGGCGCAGGATAGCCCGATCCTGGATCTGGCCCATGCGTTGGCCGATCCGGCGCTTGGCTTCGAGGATTTCGAGGCGCTGGTGCGCGACGCCGCGCGGCGCGACGAGCGCGTGGTATGGGCGCAGCGGGTCGAGGCCGATCTGATGGCGCGCTCGCCGGTGCTGGTGTGGCGCAATGTCACCCGCATAAGGCTGATCCACGCCTTTCGCGCCGCGCATGCAGCGCCCCTTGATGCGCTTTTGCCCGGCGAACCGCTGATCTGCGACGGGCTGGAACTGCCGCTCAAGCACCGGCGCAAGCGCATCGATCTCGAGGCGCGCGGGCTGATCAAGGGCGCGCAGATCATCTATCTGGGCCCCGGCCGCCGCCCCGGCTTTTCGCGGCTGCATGTCATCGGCGCCGAGGAGCCGCAGGTTTCGGTGGCCTCGATCGTCAAGATCGAGCGTGAGGGCGAGGAAGAGCCGATGATCCCTTATGCGGCCAATATGGGCGCGGCCTTCCTGCATGGCGCGGCGGTGACGATTCACAAGGCGCAGGGCAGCCAGTGGCCCGATGTGCAGGTCTTCGCCCCCGATCTTTACGCCGCCGCGCGCTCAAACCGGTCCGAGGCCGGGCTGCCCCTGTGGAAGCGGCTGGCCTATGTCGCCATCACTCGCGCCGAGAAACGGCTTCACTGGGTAGTGCGCAACCGGCTGGCGCGGCCCTCGGGGGGCTTGCGCACCGACGATCTGGCCGCGCCGGCGGCACCGCTGACACTGAGCGGCTCGCCGGATGCGTATTGAGGCATCAAACCGGCTGGTTGTGGCGCTCGAAACTGGCGCGGTTGGGGCAGAAGCCGGCTTCCTCGGGGGTGGCGAAGTCACCCAGCATCAGCAGGCGCCGGCATGCGGGCAGTTCCTTGCACGAGTCGCATACTTCCAGCAATTCCAGCCACTCGGCCCGGTCGCGCTGCAACTCTTCCTCAGGCACACCAAAGATGCGCGCCATCGCGGTGACCCGGCTTTCCACGTCTTTCGGCAATGCGGCCAGATGCATGGCCTGCTCCCGGCTGACACCAAGGTCGGCCAGATCCCGCTCTGACAGTTCCGCGATGGCCGTGAGATCGCGGTAGCGCTGCAAAAGGCGCCGAATATGATTGCGCATGGCTTGTCTCCCATTGCGTATGACCTTTCCATTCTCGCCCGGCGAAGGGCGCCTGTCCTTGACATGCATCAAGCACCTGGGCTGGGCAGGCATTGCCGGAGGGATTGCCCGGGCCGGCCCGTGTGGCTAGTCAGGGCGCATGATCCGTGCCTTTCTCGCTCTGCCCCTTCCTGAACCGGTGATCGCGCATCTGGCGCTCGTCCAGCAGCGCCTGCGCCTGCCGCGCCCCGTCCCGCGCGAGAATTTCCACATCACGCTGGTGTTCCTGGGCGAGCAGCGCGAGGATCTGCTCGAAGAGCTGCATCTGGCGCTGGATGCGATGGCGCTGCCCGGCTTCAGCCTGCGGCTGGACGGGCTGGCGGTTTTCGGCGGTGACAGCCCGCGCAACCTGCATGCCGCGATTGCCCCCGAGCCGGCGCTGAATCAGCTGCAGTCGCGGCTCAGGCGCGCGGCACAGATGTCGGGGATGACCCCCGAGAAGCGCCGTTTCGTGCCCCATGTCACGCTGGCGCGCTTCCGGCCGGGCGAGGTGGGCGCGGGGCAACTGGCGAAAGCAATGCAGGAAGTGGGTGCGCCCGCTGCCACGCCCTTTGTAATCGATCGTTTCGCGCTCTACCGCTCGCATCTGCGCGCCGACGGGGCGCAGTACGACATACTGGCCGAATACCCGCTCCGCGCGCCAGGCTGGATTGCGTCGAGTGGCTGATCGGCCGGTGGGTTTTCCAACGCGCGCGGTTACCGGCGGCACCGACACAGCGCCTGGCCCCCTTGCCGACCCCGCGCCGGCATCCTAGGCTTGGCGCGGGCACAACATTGCAGGAGCCGCCATGATCTGCGTCTTCGTCCAGTTCCGCTGCCATCCCGGCAAGACCTATGAGGTGGCCAGCGCCATCTATGACCGCGAGGTGGTGTCCGAGCTGTTCTCGACCAGCGGCGAATACGATCTCATCGCCAAGGTCTATATCCCTGAGGGCGAGGATGTCGGCCACTATCTGACCGAAAACCTGTTCGACATTCCCGGCATCTCGCGCACGCTGACCACGATGACCTTCAAGGCCTTCTGAGCGGCCTTCGCCCGCTGGCGATACCGGCGATGTCGCATTTTGCGTGTTTATTGCAAGATGAAGCAGGCTTGCGCCGCGCGAGTGGCCTTACTGGCGGATATAGCGAAACGCCGCCGAGGCGCCCCAGCCGGCGACGAGCGCGATGATCAGCGCCAGGATGCCATAGATCAGCGGCTGGTCGAAGGCGAGTTGGTGAAGCCAGCGCTCCAGCCCTTCCTTGCGCACGAAGATTGCGGTGCGGTACTGGTGCACCACCGCGCCCTCGCGCACCAGATACATGCGCGTGGTATAGGCGCCCTCGGTCAGGTTCGTGGGCAGGGCGACATTGGCGCGAAACAGCACGTCGCGGTCCAGATAGACCCAGCGATCGAGCCTCAGATAGGCCCCCTCGCGGGTGCGCAGGCGCAGCAGGGCCTCGGTGAAGCTGTCGATATCGGCCACAGCACCGGTGGCCTGTGCAGGGCGGATGGCGTGATACGCCGAGATTCGGTGGCGCGCGTCTTCCTCGGGGTCGAGAATCACGTTCATCGGCGCGGTGGTGGCCACGGCATAGAAGCTTGGCACCGAAGCCATCGAGACCGCTTCGACATTCGTCCAGATGCCCAGTGTCCGCGCCTTGCGCCAGACCGAGACCGGGTGGCGCGGCCCCTCGATGGTGATGATGATATCGTAGGAAGGCGCATCTTCTATGCGCGGGGCATCGTGGCGGATCGCGCCGAAGATCAGGATCTCGGAGCCCGAGAAATTGGCCGTCAGCGACACCCGGTTCTGGCTCAGCGCGCCGATGATCTCGGCACTGCGAGCCGGCAGCGCGGCGAGAAGCAACAGAGCGATCAGTGTCAGCCCCGCGCGCATCAGTGCCGCCCCACAACGCGAATCGAATACAGCTCGTCGGGGGTGACAAGCAGATCGAAGGCGATCTTGCCCGCCACCGAAAGCACCAGCAGCGCCAGCAGGACGCGCAGCGCCTCGGCCTTGAGTTTCATCCCGACCTGGGTGCCGATCTGGGCGCCGATCACGCCGCCGATAATCAGCACCAGCGCCAGCAGGATATCTACCGAGTGGCTGGTGACGGCATGCATGACGGTGGTGAAGCCGGCCACGAAGATGATCTGGAACAGCGAGGTGCCAACTACCACCTTGGTGGGCATGCCCAGAAGATAGATCATTGCCGGCACCATGATGAAGCCGCCCCCCACCCCCATGATGGCGGCCAGGATACCCACCGACATGCCCACCAGAATGGGCGGGATGACACTGATATACAGCCCCGAGGTGCGGAATTTCATCTTCAGGGGCAGGTTGTGCACCCAGATATGGGTGTGCAGTTTGCGTCGGCGTGGGTTGGGGCGGCTGGTGCGCACCCAGGCGCGCACCCCCTCCTGAAACATCAGCAGCCCGATGACGCCCAGAAACACCACATAGGCCAGTTGCACCGCCAGGTCGATCTGGCCCAGATTGGTGAGCAGCCGGAACAGCCAGATGCCGAGGCCCGAGCCGACAAGCCCGCCGATCAGCAGCACCGTGCCCATCTTCAGATCGACCGTCTTGCGCTTGAGATGTGCCAGCACGCCCGAAACCGACGAGGCCACCACCTGATTGACCCCGGTCGCCACTGCCACCGCCGGCGGAATGCCGATGAAGAACAAAAGCGGCGTGACCAGAAACCCGCCGCCGACGCCAAACATGCCCGAAAGCATCCCCACCCCGGCGCCGATGCCCAGAAGGGTCAGCGCATTGGCGGAAACCTCGGCGATGGGAAGGTATATCTGCATGATTTTTTCTAGGACAAAGGCCGCGGCGAAAACAGGGGGGCTGTGCGCATTTCGGTGCAATTTACGCGGTTTTCGGGCGACAGGTGGCGCGGGGCGGCGCGCGGCTCACCCCGCGAGCTTCTTATGCAGGATGAGCGCAGCAACCGGCGCCCTGCCCTTTGGGTCGTTTGTGCCGGCGCGGTAATAGCCCGGGCGGCGGCCGGCTTCCTGCCAGCCCGCTTGCGCATAAAGCGCGCGTGCGGCGGTGTTGTTCTCGGCCACTTCCAGAAAAGCCGTCTCGGCGCCGCGCGCGCGCGCCTCGGCCTCGAAAAGCGCCAGCAGCGCGCGCGCCAGCCCGCAGCGACGGGCATCGGGGTGGGTGGCCAGCGTCAGGAGATCGGCCTCGCCGGCCAGCGCGCGCCCCAGCACGAATGCCCGGCCGCAGGGGCTGGCCAGCGCGAAGACCGAAGCTTCGGCCAGGAGCGCGGCAAAACTTTGCGCGCGCCACGGCGCGGGGCTGGTAAAGGCGGCTTGGTGAAGGCGGGCCATGTCGTCGGGTGTCATGGGGCAACGATAGCGCCGCCAACGCGGTTTCGAAACCACGTTGGCGCCCGCCCGCGCCGGTGATGCCCGTCGCTGCCACCGCTTTGCTCGTCCGCTCCTGCCATGCCCTCGCGGGTCTTGCCGCCACCGGGGCGGGGTGCGATGTTGCGCGCATCCGCGCCGCGCCGCGCAAACATATCAAGTCGAGGAACTTTCGAATGACCAATCCGGTAGGCTATGAAACCGAGGGCGACATCGCCCTGATCTGCATCGACAACCCGCCGGTGAATGCCGCCGGCCAGGCGGTTCGTGCCGGTATCCGCGATGCCATGGCCCGTTTTGCCGAAGGGCCCGAGAAGATCGCCGTGCTTCATGCTGCCGGGCGGACTTTCATCGCCGGGGCCGATATCACCGAATTCGGCAAGCCACCCATGCCGCCGGGCCTGCCCGAGGTTTGCGATCTGCTCGAGGCGCAGGAAAAGCCGGTTGTCTGTGTCATTCACGGCACCGCGCTGGGTGGCGGGCTGGAGGTGGCGCTGGGCTGCCATTACCGGGTGATGCTTGAAGGCGCGCGCGTCGGCCTGCCCGAGGTGACGCTGGGCATCCTGCCCGGCGCCGGCGGCACACAGCGCCTGCCGCGGCTGATCGGGTTGTTGCCCGCGGCCGAGATCATCACTTCCGCCCGGCAGGTGCCGGCGGCCGAGGCGCTGGAGTTGGGCATTGTCGATGCGCTCTCGGACAAGGCGCCGCGCGAGGCGGGTCTGGAATTTGCGCGTGGTTTGCTGGCCAGGGGGGCGGGCGTGCGCCGCGTCGGCGACATGCCCAACCCCGAGGTGGACGAGGCCGCCGTGGCGGCGCTGCGCGAGAAGGTCGCCAGGGCCAATCCCGGCCAGATCGCGCAGCTGACCGCGCTCAAATCGGCCCAGCGCGGCGCCTCGATGAGCCTGCGCGACGGGCTGGCCGAAGAGCGCCGGCTGTTCATGACGCTGATGGCCAGCCCCCAGCGCGGCGCGATGATCCATGCGTTCTTCGGCGAGCGCAAGGTGGCGCAGCTGCCCGAGTTGAAGGGGGTCAGACCGCGCTCGGTGGGTGAAGTCGGGGTGATCGGCGGCGGCACCATGGGCGGCGGCATCGGAGTGGCCTGTCTGCTGGCCGGGCTGAAGGTGGTGCTCATCGAGCGCGACGGCGAGAGTGTGGCCAAGGCCCGCGCCGGTATCGCGAAGACGCTCGAGGGCAGCGTGAAGCGCGGCAAGCTGAAGGCGGAGAAGCGCGATGCCATCCTTGCCGACAAGCTGGTGACAACCGACGATTACGCCGCGCTGGGCGAGGCCGATGTGATCATCGAGGCGGTGTTCGAGAGCATGGATGTCAAGAAAGAGGTGTTCGGCAAGCTCGATGCCGTTGCCAGGCCCGGTGCCGTTCTGGCCACCAACACCTCGTATCTGGACATCAACGAGATCGCCGCGGCCACCAGCCGCCCGGCCGATGTGCTGGGGCTGCATTTCTTCTCGCCTGCGCATGTGATGCGGCTGCTGGAGATCGTCGAGGCCGACAAGACCGCGCCCGAGGTGCTGGCCACCGGCTTTGCGCTGGCCAAGGCGCTGAAGAAAGTGCCGGTGCGCGCCGGGGTTTGCGACGGCTTCATCGGCAACCGCATCCTGCGCGTCTATCGCACGGCCGCCGATCACATGGTGCTCGATGGCGCCTCGCCCTTTCAGATCGACCGGGCCATCACCGCCTTCGGCTTTCCGATGGGCCCCTATGCGGTGGCCGATCTGGCAGGCATCGATATCGGCTATCTCACCCGCCAGCGGCTGCGCCCGCTGAAAGACCCGCGCGAACGCTGGGCGGACTGGCCCGACCGGCTTTATGAACTGGGCCGGCTGGGCCGCAAGACCGGGCGCGGGTATTACATTTATGACGAGCAGAGCCCGAAGGGCCGGCCTGACCCCGAAATCGACGAGATGATCGCCGAGGAACGCGCGCGTCGGGGCATCGCTGCGCGCGAGTTCAGCGATGAAGAGATCATCGAGCGCTACATGGCGGCGATGATCAACGAGGCGGCGAAAGTGGTGGGCGAGGGCATCGCGCGCCGGCCGCTGGATGTGGATATGGTGCTGCTGTTCGGCTACGGCTTTCCGCGCTGGCGCGGCGGGCCGCTGTTTTATGCCGATCAGATCGGGCTGGAAAAAGTGCTGGCCAGCATCGAGGCGGCGGCGCGCGAGGATGATTTCTTCTGGCAGCCGGCGCAGCTTTTGCGGCAACTGGCGGAAGAGGGGCGCGGCTTTGGCAGCCTGAACGGGTGACTGGCTTTTCGCCTGTTCCCGTTTGAGCCTGAGCTGGGTTAGGAAAGCGCCCGCAAGCCGCGCTCCCGCCCGCCCGCCCCGCGCGCCTTGCGGGCGCTGCAAATGCCGGCCGCACGATCGGGCAGACAAGCCAGGGAATCGGAGCTGATCAAGCGGATTGGCTTGATTTAACGAAATCCACCGCAAGCGGAGCTGCGCCCGATGGAAAATATTGATCTTACCCTCATCGCCATCGGCCTGCTGGCGGTTCTTGTCGTCGTGGCGCTGTTCCGGCGCCCGCGCGGCAATGCTTCGGGCGCCGATATCGCCGCCATGCAAAAGGCGCTGGCCGATAAGGATGCCGAGCTGCGCGAGGCCTGGCGCAATGCCAACCGCTTCGAGGCGTTGGCCGGCGAAAGGAAGGAAGAGATCGACCGGTTGAATGGCGATCTGTCGAAGCTGCGCCGCAAGCTTGAAGAGGATGCCGAGAAGCTGCAAGTCGCCTCGAGCCGGATTTCGGGGCTGGAGGCCGAGTTGAAGGCCGAGCGCCAGACCGGAGAGGAGCGCGAGCAGCGCCACCGCGCGGCGATGGACGAGAAGAAGGCCGAGGCCGAGGGGCTGCAGGGCCGCATCCGCGAGCTGGGCGCGAGCCTTGAGGCGCGCGCCGAAGAGCAGCAGCGCCAGGGCAGCCTCATTTCCAGGCTGCAGGCGGAACTGAAGGCGCAGCAGGAGGCCGCGGCCGAGAAGATCGAGATACTGAGCAAGGTCAGGGCCGACATGGAGGCGAAATTCCATGAACTCGCCCGCCAGGCGCTGAAGGTGCAGGGCGAGGAATTTTCGAAGGCCAATCTCGAAAAGCTGCACGCGGCGCTGACACCCCTGAAGGAACATGTCGGCCATTTCGAGCGCGAGCTGAAGGCGGTGCACAAGGCCACGGTCGATGACCGCGCCGCGCTCAAGGCCGAAATCCAGCAGCTCAGCAAGCGTTCAGAGGAGGTGTCGAAAGAGGCGCTGGCGCTGACCCGCGCGCTGAAATCCGACCAGCAGAAGCAGGGTGCCTGGGGCGAGATGATCCTGGAAAGCATCCTCGAACGCTCGGGGCTGCGCGAGGGCGAGGAATACGAGACCCAGGCGCATCGCACTGCCGAGGACGGGGTGCGGCTGCGCCCCGATGTGGTGGTGCGCATCCCCGGCGGCAAGACGCTGATCATCGACAGCAAGGTGTCGCTCGTGGCCTATAGCGAAGCCGTGAATGCCGAAGGCGACACCGACGCCGCCGCCGCGCGCAAGCGCCATGTGATCTCGCTGCGCGGGCATATCACCGCGCTGGCCGAGAAGGGCTATCACGCGGCCGAGGATTCGAGCGTCGATTACGTCATCCTGTTCGTGCCCATCGAGGGGGCGCTTTCCGAGGCGCTGCGCGAGGATGGTACGCTGACCGAATTCGCGCTCGAGCGCCATATCACCATCGCCACGCCAACCACGCTGATGATGGCGCTGCGCACCGTGGCGCATGTCTGGGCGGTAGAGCGGCGCAACCGCAACGCCGAGGAAATCGCCCGTCGCGCGGGGCTGCTTTATGACAAGGTGGCGGGTTTCGTTGGCAATATGGAGGATGTCGGCAGGCGGCTGAACCAGGCGCAAGGCGCCTATGACAACGCCTTCGGCCAGCTCTCGCGCGGGCGGGGCAACCTGCTGTCGCAGGTCGAGACGCTCAAGACCCTCGGCGCCAAGACCACGAAACGGCTGGGTGTCGATTTCGAGGATGCGCCCGAGGTGACGGAAGAGCCTGAAAAGCCGCTGGGTATCGAGCAGAAATAGGCCGGCTCGCCGGCTGCAGCGACAGATGGGGCGTCGGGGCGGTGGATCAGTCCACCACCGCCGTTGCCTCGATCTCGATCAGGAAGCCGGGCATGGCGAGCGCGGGCACGCCGACGACCGTGTTGGCCGCTGGCAGGGTGTCGCCGTAGAAGGCCTGCATGGCCGGGGCGATGGTCATCAGCTTGTCGGGCGTGTGATCGACGATATAGGTGCGCAGGCGCACCACATCGGCTGGTGTCGCCCCGGCGGCGGCCAGCACCGCCTTCAGGTTGGAAAGCGACTGTTCCGCCTGTGCCGCCAGATTGCCCTCGCCCACCAGATTGTGGTCCTTGTCCCAGGCGACCTGCCCGGCGCAATGGATCATGCGCGCGCCGGTCGAGACGACAGCGTGAGAAAAGCCGTATTCGACAGAGGTGTACATTTCGGGCGGATTCAGGCGTTCGGCGGTCATGACGGGTTCCTTTCGGTGACAATGGTTGGCGACAGCGTGGCGCGGATGGCGGTCAAACTCAAGGAAAGGAATTGCAACGGCCCGGGGTGCGCCACCCCGAACGCATCGGCCTCTAACGCAAAGACTGGGCCACGCCGGGCAGCCATGTCGCCAGCACCGGCCAGGCCAGCAGCATCGCCAGCACCAGCAGTTGCAGCAGCACGAAGGGCGCCGCGGCGCGATAGACCTGCCCCAGCCGGATACCCGGCGGCGCCACCCCCTTCATGACGAATATCAGCAAGCCGAAGGGGGGTGTCATGAAGCTGATCTCCATGCAGATCAGCATCAGCACGGCAAACCACAGCGGGTCGATGCCGAACAGCCCCACCAGCGGGATGAAGAAGGGCAGGGTGACCATGATCATGCTGATCTGGTCCATGAAGGCGCCTAGAATCAGCAGGATGCCCAGCATCACCAGCACCACGATGAAGGGTTCGATCTCGATACCGCTGAGCAAGCGCAATATGCCGCGCGTCGCCCCCGAAAACGACAGGATCTGCGAAAAGGTCGTCGAGGCGACAATGATGAACAGGATCATCACCGCGATCTTGGTGGTTTCCATCAGCGCCTTGGCCAGCGCCTGCCAGCTAAGCGCCCGGTAGCCGACCGCCGCCACCACCGAGGCGGCGCAGCCCACCGCTGCGGCTTCGGTCGGCGTGGCCCAGCCCAGCAGCATCACCCCCACCACCACCACGAAGATCGAAAGCAGCGGCAGTACATGGGTCAGGAAGGGGCGCACGCGATCCCAAGTGCTCATCTGCTCGGCCTTGGCGCGGTCTTCGGGCAGCTCTGGCGCCAGCGCCGGGTTGAGCGTGCAGCGCAGCAGGATATAGCCCAGAAACACCGTCGCCATCATCAGCCCCGGCACCACCCCGGCGATCAGAAGCTGGCTGATGGATACGCCGGCCAGCGAGCCCAGCAGCACCGCCAGCGCCGAGGGCGGGATCAGCATGGCGATGCCACCGGTGGCCATGATCGGGCCCATGGCGATCGAGGGGTGATAGCCCCGGCGCAGCATGTCGGGCAACAGCGTCGAGCCCAGCATGGCGGTATTGGCCACCGACGAGCCCGAGAGGGTGGAAAACATCGTCCCTCCCGCCACGGTGACAATCGACAGCCGCCCCGGCACCCTTGATATCAGCCGGTTGGTGGCGTCGATGGCGCTGTAGGCAAGCCCGGTGTGAAACAGGATCTCGCCCATGAGCAGAAACAGCGGGATCGGCACCAGCGAGAAGTTGGTCAGCGCCGTGACCGAGTTGCGCACCATCTGCCCCAGGCCGATCTCGCCGCCGAGGAACACATAGGCGCCGACAATGTTCACCCCGAGAAAGGCAAATCCCACCGGCAGGCCCAGCGCCATCAGCACCATCAGCAGGCCGACCATCAGGATCAGCGCCGAAACCCAGTCCATGCTCAGTGCCCTCCCTGCCCGCTGGATGGCCCGGTGCCACCGGCGGCAGTCTCGATCGCGATGCGCAGGAAGCCCAGCGCCAGCATGCCCATCGAAAAGGGCAGCAGCGCCAGCGCCCACCATTCGGGGAAGACCAGCGACTTGTAAACCATTGCCCCGCGTTGCAGCGAGGTGGCGGTGACGTCGATACCCTTCCACATCAGCACCGCGCAGATGGCGGCGCCGAGAAGGCTGGTCAGCACGTCGAGCGTGCGGCGGGGCATGCCGGAAAGCTGGCTGGCCAGAAGGTCCATGGCGACATGGCCGCGCATGGCAAGCACCCATGGCGCGCCCAGCAGCGTCAGGGCGTAAAGCCCGTATTCCGAGGCTTCGACCGACCAGGGAATGTTGCCCATGCGCAGGTTGCGCAGGGCCACATCGATGCAGATCAGCAGCACCATGCCGGCGGAGATGGCGGCTGCAAGAACCGCCATCGCCAGAACGGCAGCATCATGCAGCCGCGCGCTTTTCTTCCAGAACGCCCTCACCGCTCAGCGGTCACCGATCAGCGGGCGCAGTTCGGCGGCAACTTCGGGGTCAACCGACATGGCCTCATCCCAGGCTGCGTCATAGGCAAGGGTCAGCCAGCGCTCGGCATCTTCGTCCGACAGGGTGATGGTCTCCACGCCGGCCTCGGCCTGAAGTTGATAATCCGCCTCGTTGCGCTCGGGGTTCAGGTCGTTCTGACCTTCGGCCCAGATCGCCATATCGGTCAGAAAGTCGCGCTGCTCGTCGGTCATCGCGTTCCAGGTGTCCATGTTGACCAGGAAAGCCACCTCGACATTGTAGATACCGGGATCGACGCGGTAGTTGGTGTGCTCGTGCCAGCCCAGATCGAGAATGCCCTGCGCCGGCCAGCCATAGCCCTCGACCTGGCCGCGCTCGAGCGCCGTATAGACCTCGCCGGGCGCGGTCTGCACCGGCACGCCACCCAGCGCGTCGATGAAGGCGCGATAGACCGAAGTGGTGCGGATGCGCAGCCCTTCAAGCGAGGGGCCGTCGATGGGCTGGGTAAGGTAGATATGGAACGGCGTGCCGATCCCGGTCCGCGCAAGGTAATGCACGTTCATCTGGTCTGCATGAATCCGGCGGATCACGTCATACGCGCCGTTCTCGCGCATTTCCGAGGTGCTGAACGTGGCCAGTTTCAGCGCATCGGCGATGGGCAGAAGGTTGCCGTAGAATGCGCCGGTGACATTGGCCATGTCGATGACGCCGCTGGATACGGCACTGCCCACCTCGAAAGGCGGCAGGGCCTCGGGGCCGCCGATGAAATCAATTTGGACAAGCCCTTCGCCCATTTCGTTTACCCGCTCGACAAAGGCCTCGAACTCGCGCGAGAAACTGGTGCCTACGGCAAAGCTGCTGGCAGCACGCAGCGTGACTTCCTGCGCTGCAACGGGCGCGGCCAGCAGGCTGCCCGCCGTCATGGCCATTGCGCCGAGGGATAGGGTGATACGGTTCATGTGCTCTCTCCCATTTCTTGTTTCAGGCGGCTTCTGCCGCACGGATTTGTTTCAAGCTTGAACATAGCATCCAGCAGCGAACGAATGTCAATCGTTCATCAAGAAAGAATATCCGGCGCCGGGCCGAAGCGAGCGGGCGCGCTCAGCCAGTGCCGTCGACGGGATGCGCGGCCAGGCCCGGCACCACCTCGCCCTCGCAATCCGGGCCGATGCCGGCGGCGTTGGCCTCGTCGGTGTCGATATGCATTTCGGTAAAGGCGCCGTCCTGCACGCGCACCAGAACGCGGGTGAAGGTCAGCCCGCGCTCGGAGCCGTCGATGCGCACATCCACAAGCTGCCCGTCCGCCAGCCCCATCGCCACCGCCTCCTCGGGGTTGGTGTGAATGTGCCGCGCCGCCACGATCAGCCCGTCGGTATCGAAATGCCCCGCCGGGCCGATCAGGCGCACCCTGGGCGTACCGCTAAGCTGCCCCGAATCGCGCACCGGCGCGTCGATGCCCAGCGCAAAGCTGTCGGTGCGCGAAACCTCGATCTGCGTACGCCCGCGCAGGGGGCCAAGGATGGCCACACGTTCCAGCCGGCCCTTGGGCCCTTCGATGGTGACGCGCTCCTTCGCGGCCCAGTTGCCCGGCTGGCGCAGCGGTTTGCCCGGCGTCAGGCTGTAGCCGGGGCCGAAAAGCGCCTCGACGGCCTCGGCCGAGAGATGCACATGCCGGCCCGACACCGCCACCGGGATCGGCCCCGGCACCGGGCGCGGGGCGGCCAGATGCGCGGCCACCTCGCGCGCGATCTGCAATTGCTCGGCGGTTTCGGTGACGATTACCGCCACGCGCGCTTCCAGCGCCTGGATCTGCGGCGCCTCGCGCCCTTGCAGCCGCACTGCCTGGTTGCGGTCATGATCCAGCCTGAGCCCCATGAATTCCAGCCCGTCGCAAATGCGCCGGCGCATCGAGGCCGAGTTCTCGCCGATGCCGCCGGTGAACACCACCGCATCAACGCCCCCCATGGCGGCGGCATAGGCGCCCAGATACTTGCGCGCGCGATAGGCATAGATGTTGATCGCCAGTTGCGCCGCCGCATCGCCCGCCGCGGCGCGTTCCTCGACATCGCGCATGTCTGACGAGTCGGTGAGCCCCTTCAGCCCGCTGTCGCTATAGAGCGCGGCCTCGATTGCCTCGATGCTCAGCCCCATCTGCCGGTGCAGATAGCCGAACGCGCCCGGGTCCACATCGCCCGAGCGCGTGCCCATCACCAGCCCTTCCAGCGGGGTCAGCCCCATCGAGCTGTCCATGCTGTGGCCCATGTTCACCGCGCAGACGCTGGCCCCGTTGCCCAGATGCACCGAGATGATGCGCAGCGCCTGCAGCGGCTGGCCCAGCGCCTGCGCCGCGCGCTCGGCGACATATTTGTGCGAGGTGCCGTGAAAGCCGTAGCGCCTGAGCCCGGCGCGGCGCCAGGGCTCGGGCACGGCATAGGTGGTGGCGCGCGCCGGGTTGGTGAGGTGAAAGGCAGTGTCGAAAACGCCCATCTGCGGCAGATCGGGCCAGACCTTGCGGGCCACGCGCACCGCTTCCAGATTGGCCGGGTTGTGCAGCGGCGCCAGCGGGGTCAGCGCCTCGATGCGCGCAAGCGTTTCCTCGTCCAGATGCGCCGGCGCGTCGAAGCCATCGCCGCCATGGGCGATACGGTGCCCGACGGCCTGAATGCCGGTGATGTCATGCGTTTGCAGCACGCCGGGCACGGCAGCGATGGCGGCGGGCAGATCGGCATGCGGGGCGGTGCCCGATTCGTCGTTCTCGCCGCACTGAAAGCGATAGGCACAGCCGCCATCGCGAAACCGCTCGAAACTGCCCTTGAAGGCTTGTGTGGTATCCGCCGGGCCGGCGGTATCGAAGACGCCGAATTTCAGGCTGGAACTGCCTGCGTTGAAAACAAGTATGCGCATCGGCTTTCCTGGTCCTTTACATGTCGCTGTCAGCCCCGGGCCCGCCGCGCGGCTGTCATTGCCGGCACCTTAATGAACACCGCCTTGCAGCGAAAGCGTGACCGCCCCTTTCTGCCCCGCTCCCGCCCTGCGCGGTCGCTACTGCCGTCCTTTCGTGCGGCCGGTCTTGGCGACTGCATGCCGGCATGGCATGTCTGGCCCTCACGGGCGTTGAAACTGGGGGGCTGGCATGGCGGATTGCGAGAGTGTGGCGGGGCGGCGGGTTCTCTTCGTGATGGCCGCCGAGCAGGAATATGGCCCCCATCTGCGCGCGCGCTTTTCGCCGCTGATTACCGGGGTCGGGCCGGTCGAGGCGGCGGTGAGCGTGGCCTCGGCGTTGGCGGCGCTGGCGGCAAAGGGGCAAGGGCCCGATCTGGTTGTCTCGCTGGGCTCGGCCGGCTCGGCGCGGCTGGCGCAATGCGCAGTCTATCAGGCGCATTCGGTAAGCTATCGCGACATGGACGCCAGCGCGCTGGGCTTCACGCGCGGGCAGACCCCGTTTCTGGATCTGCCGCCGGTAGTGCCCCTGCCGGCGCAACTGCCCGGCATTCCGGCGGCGAGCCTTTCCACAGGCGCCAATATCGTTTCGGGGGCGGATTATCAGGCCATCGCCGAAGACATGGTGGACATGGAAACCTTCGCCGTGCTGCGCGCCTGCCAGCACGCGGCGCTGCCGCTGATTGCCCTGCGCGGCATTTCCGACGGCGCGAAAGAGCTTTCCGCCGTGGCCGACTGGATGGAATACCTTCACATCATCGACGAGCGGCTGGCCGAGGCCGTTGACCGGATCGCGACCGCCATCGGCGCGGGGCAGTTGCCCTGAATCCGGCTGCCAGCTTGTGGCGGCTCAAAGCTTCGACGAGATGATGCCGGTGTTGAACCCGCCCTTGCGCAACTCGCCAAACAGGCGCTGATGCTCGATCTTGGGGCAGCGGTTCTGCACGAAGGCCAGGCCTTTTTCGCGCGCCATGCGCTCGGCCTCTTCGCTTTCGACCCCGATCTGCAGCCAGACCGTGCGCAATGCCGGCAAGCGCTCGATCGCTTCGGCAACGATCGGCGGCACCTGGTCGGAGCGGCGAAAGATGTCGATCATGTCCACCTCGGAAGGGCAATCGGCGAGGCTGGCGCGGACGGTCTCGCCAAACAGCGTTTTGCCGGCATGGCCGGGGTTGACCGGGATCACCCGATAGCCGCGCAAGCTGAGATATCGGCCCACGAAATGGCTGGGGCGCAGCGGGTCAGGCGAGAGCCCCACCATGGCGATGCAGCGCGTCTTGCGCAGGATGTCGCGCAGATCGGAATCGGAAATCATGTCGGTCATCCTGGCGCTCCTGCTGGGAAAGGCCGGGGGCGGGTCGGTTTTCGCTCGAAGCATTCGCCCAAAGCCCGGCCCGCTGCAAGGGGGGGGAAAGGGGCAGGGCGGGGCCAGAGCGGTGCCAGGTGCGTAAAAAAGCGCCCGGTCAAAATGGCCGGGCGCAAGTAGGGAACGAGGGACAGTGGAGGAAACGCGAATGTTCCTGTTTTCACGCTTCACTGTTGCATATGGGGCGCAATCGGCGCTTTTTAAGGGCCATCGCGTTGATGTGATCAAGTCGTGTTTGCGGCGGCATAAAGCGCCACGGCAGCGGCATTCGAGACATTGAGCGAGCCGAATTCCCCGGCGGCCGGAATGCGCACCAGCTGATCGCAACTTGCCCGCGTCTTCTCGCGCAGCCCCGGCCCCTCGGCACCCAGCACCAGTCCCAGCGGCGCGCCCTTCGCCCCGGCGATGCCCTCGGCAAGGCTGTGCCCGGCCGCGCCATCAAGGCCAAGCAGCATGTAGCCCATCTCCTGCAGCCGGCGCATGGCATCGGACAGGTTGGTCACCCGCAGATAGGGCTGGCGCTCCAGTGCGCCCGAGGCGGCCTTGGCCAGCGCGCCGGTCTCGGGCGCCGAATGCCGCGCCGGCGCGATTACGGCGCGGGCGCCAAACACCTCGGCCGAGCGCAGGATGGCGCCCACGTTATGAGGGTCGCTCACCCGATCAAGCAGCACGACCAGCGGCGCGGTGGCAGCGGCT
Source organism: Pararhodobacter sp. (assembly GCA_020832665.1). GTDB lineage: Bacteria > Pseudomonadota > Alphaproteobacteria > Rhodobacterales > Rhodobacteraceae > Pararhodobacter. Next base: position 17,068 of record JAFIEG010000035.1, read on the forward strand.
TCGGGGGCGCAAAGCGCCTGCATCGGCCCCCAATCCAGCGGGCGCACCTCAAGCGCGGCGCCCTGATGCACCGAATCGGGCGCCAGCGGCGCGGGGAAGCGGCGCGCATCGGCAATCTCGGGCTCCATGCCAGAGGCCGCCACCGCTGCTTCCAGCCGGTCGGCGGCGTTCTTCGTCAGGATCAGCCGCAGACGCTTCCGCGCCGGATTGCGCAGCGCATCACCCACCGCATGCAGGCCAAAAAGCCACACCGTCTGTGCCGCTTCGTCGCGCCGCGCGCGCTCCTTCTCGATCACCCAGGCGGGTTTCTTCATGCGTCTTTCCCTGCGGTTGTTCTTGCTGCCCTCGTTACGCCTTTTCCCACCCCCGCGCCACTCGCCTCTTGACGCCCTTTCGGCCCTCGGCTATCCCGCGCGTCACGTCGGGCGACGTGCTGCAAGGTGCGGCAGCGGACTGTAACTCCGCCGGGGAGACCCATGCCTGGTTCGATTCCAGGGTCGCCCACCACTTCCCTTGAAAAGCAGGTCTAGCCGATCCGCCCGCGCACCCCCTCGCCGCACTGCGCGCGATGCAAGAGCAGGTGATCGAGCAGCACGCAAGCCATCATCGCCTCGCCCACCGGCACGGCGCGGATGCCCACGCATGGGTCGTGCCGGCCTTTGGTCACCACATCGACTGACGCGCCGGCGCGGGTAATGCTGGCGCGCGGGGTCAGGATCGACGAGGTCGGCTTGACGGCGAAGCGAACCACCAGATCCTGGCCTGTTGATATCCCGCCCAGCACGCCGCCGGCATGGTTCGAGCCATAGGCCGGCCCCTCCGCGCCCATGGAAATCTCGTCGGCATTTTCCACGCCGGTCAGCGCGGCGGCACCAAAACCGGTGCCGATTTCCACGCCCTTGACGGCGTTTATCGACATCATCGCCGCCGCCAGATCGGCATCGAGCTTGCCATAGACCGGCGCGCCCAGCCCGGCCGGCACGCCGCGCGCCACTACCTCGATCACCGCGCCCACCGAATTGCCCGCCTTGCGCATCGCGTCCAGCTCGCTTGCCCATGCGGCGGCGGCTTGCGCATCGGGGCACCAGAACGGGTTGCGCGCGATCTCGTCCTCGTCATGACGGGCCGGGTCGGTCCGATGCGCCCCCATCTGCACCATGTAACCCGTGATCTGCAGTTCCGGCACCATCTCGGCCAGCACCGCTCGCGCCACGCCCCCGGCGGCCACCCGAGCCGCCGTCTCGCGCGCCGAGGAACGCCCGCCCCCGCGCGGATCGCGCAGCCCGTATTTCTGGAAATAGGCCAGATCGGCATGACCGGGGCGAAAACTGTCGGCAATCGCGCCATAATCCTTCGAGCGCTGATCGGTATTGGCGATCATCAGTTGAATCGGCGTGCCGGTCGTGCGCCCCTCATGCACGCCCGACAATATCTCCACCGCATCGGGCTCGCGCCGCTGGGTCGTGTAACGGCTCTGGCCGGGGCGGCGCCTGTCCAGCCAGGGCTGGATGGCGGCCTCGCTGAGCGCCACGCCGGGCGGGCAGCCATCGACGGTGGCGCCCAGCGCCGGCCCGTGGCTCTCGCCCCAGGTGGTGACCCGAAAGACGCGTCCAAAGGTGTTGAAACTCATCGCGACATGCTCCTGCGCGCGGCTGCGCCCTTCATCTTGCCCGAAATACGCGCGGGGGTGAATGGCGCCGCAGGCGCCAGAGGGGGCAGCCGCCCCATGCACGGTTTCGGTTCAGAAATCCAGATCGGCATAGCGACGCGGCGGCACGAAGCCCGGCACCTGATCGGCCAGCAGCGGGCGAAAGGCCGGGCGCGACTTGATCTTGGCGTACCAGTCCTTCACCGCTGGCGCGCGCTCCCAGTCCACATCCGAGATGTAATCGAGGCTGGACAGATGTGCGGCGGCGGCGAAATCGGCCAGGGTCAGGGCGTTGCCGGCCAGCCAGCGGCGACGCTCAAGCAGCCAGCCCATATAGTCGAGATGATACTTGATGCGCGCCGCCCCGGTCTTGATGTTCTCCGAATCCGGGTAGCCGCGGCCCATGATCTTCTTGTTCACCCGCTCGTATAGCAGGTTGGCGGTCACCTCGGCATGGAACTTGTCGTCGAACCAGGCGCAGAGCCGGCGCGTCTCGTAACGCCCGGCGGGGTCGGCGGGCATCAGCGGGGGCTCGGGGTGCAGCTCGTCGACATATTCGCAGATCGCCTGGCTTTCGGCCAGCATGCGCCCGTCATGGCGCAGGATCGGCACCTTGCCGGCGGGGTTGCGGCGCAGGAAATCGGCACCTGATTCCCAGTAGCGTTCCTCGACCAGCTCCACCTCCAGCCGCTTTTCGGCCAGCGTCAGCCGGACCTTGCGGCAAAAGGGCGAGAGCGGCAGATGAAACAGGCGCAGCATGACGAAAGGGCAATCTCTTCTGGGCACCGGAAGCGGGCCGACGCCCATCTCTTGCCCGCTCGCAGTGCAAAGTTCAACCGTCGAAGCAGGCAGCGCGCCCGTCGCGGGCGATGGTGGCGGCGCCATCGGCGATGGCGTTGGCGCGCCGCGAAACGAAATCCGTGGGCCGCGCCGCCGAACGTGTTTGCGGCGAGGGCAGCACCGCGGCCAGAAGCGCGGCCTGGCGCGGGCTCAGATCGGCGGCATCGCGGCTGAAATGATGTTGCGCGGCGGCCTGCACGCCGAAGACGCCGGTGTCGAACTCGGCGATGTTGAGATACACTTCCAGGATGCGCCGCTTGGGCCAGAGGATTTCCACCATCGGGGTCATCACCGCCTCGAGCGCCTTGCGCGGCCAGGAGCGGCCGTGCCACAGGAACACATTCTTCACCACCTGCTGGGTGATGGTCGAGGCGCCGCGCCTTCCGCCGGCATCGAGCGCGGCGCGGATGGCGCCCATGTCGAAGCCCCAGTGGCGGCAGAAATTGGCGTCCTCGGCGGCGACGGCCGAGCGCGCCATCACCGGCGCAATGCGCTCCATCGGCACCCATTGGCGCTCGATGCCGCCCTGCCGGCGATGTTCCTGCAGCATGTAGAATCCACCAGGTGGATCGACGAAGCGATAGAGCGCCACCCAAGCGAAAAGCAGCACCATCATTGCCAGCAACGCCAGTACCGCCCGGCGCAGTGCCAGCCGGGTCGCCCGGGCCAGCCGGACGATCACGCCGTCGCGACGCGGCGATTCGGCCCGCCTGCGGCCCCTGATCGTGCGCTTTGCCATGCGCGCGAGAAAGACATGGCGGCGGGGGCGGGGTCAAGGCAAAGGCGTCGGTGCAGATGATGCAGATTGTATTGCGCGCTCTACGTGCCCCTTGCCGCATGGGGCAGGGCGGCAGGGGGCAAGCGGGGTCTCCCGCGCCTTGTCGGGCGCCCTTGCGGGCACCCTTCGCGGCTGGCGCGCGGGTGGGGGCGCTGCCCCCCGTCCGCTGCGCGGACTCCCCCCGGCGTATTTGGGGCAAGATGAAGAGGGCAGCGGGCATTTGCCGGAATGGTCGGATGTGGCGGCGGGGGCATCTCTGGTGCCGAGAACCGCATGTTGCCCTGCATTATACCCCGATGGACAAGGCCGGCCAATGTGCTAGCCTCACTCCCGTCACCGCTTTTTTCCCCCAGCAGGAGAGCCACGCCATGCCCTTGCCGCTTGTGCCCCTTGCGCCCGCCGCCGTCACGGCGCTGAAACTCGGCGGGGTGGCGCTGGTCACATGGCTGGTGGCGCGGCGCGTGCAGCTTGCCCGCATCGACCAGCGTGCCGAGGATGCGCTCGACGATCTGCCCGAGGGGCTGGCTACCGCCCGCCCGCGTGATCGCGAGCAGGTCAACGCCGCCGGCCGTTTCCGGCGCCGGATCGGCCTGGCCGGCACGGACCACGCCATCGAGATCGACGCCGCTTTTCTCGCGCGCTTGCGCGCGAGAAAGCTTTAAGACAGGGAGCGCGCCATGCTCACGCTGCATCACAGCCCCGCCTCGCCCTATGTGCGCAAGGTCATGGTGCTATTGCACGAGACCGGCCAGACGGGGGCGGTGACGCTGGTGCCCGCCGCGGGCAACCCGGTCGATCCGGGCAGCATGCCGGTGGGGCTGAATCCGCTGGGCAAGATCCCGGCTCTGGAGCGGGCCGATGGCTGCACGCTTTACGACAGCCGGGTAATCTGCCGCTTTCTGGCCGCGCGCAGCCCCGAGGGCGCTGCCTTCTATCCGCCGGCGCCACGGCTTTGGGAAGTGCTGACGCTGGAAGCCACCGCCGATGGCATGCTCGATGCCGCACTGGCCATGCGCTACGAGCAACTGTTGCGGCCGGAGGAAGACCGTTTGCAAGACTGGATCGAGGGGCAATGGGCGAAGATCATGCGCAGCCTCGATGCGCTTGAGGCGCGATGGACGGGGCATCTGGCCGGCCCGGCCTGCATCGGCCAGATCGCGCTGGGCTGTGCGCTGGGCTATCTCGATTTTCGCTTCGCCGACCGGCCCTGGCGCGAGGGTCGCCCGGCGCTGACCGACTGGCAGGCGCGATTCGCCCTGCGCCCGTCGATGCAGGCAACCTTGCCGCAAGGTTAGGCCGCTATTGGCGCGGCTGGCCAATTGCGTGGGCCCCGGTAGCGCAAACGGCACCCGGCACGCGCGGCATCTGCGCTCAATAGCGGTGGCATCGGGGCTGCACTGCGGCGACAAAGCCAAAACCTGCGTCATATTTGCGCGTTGACCCGGCTGGACTGGGCATCAATTCGCCGTTAGAACGCCGTTCGGTAGCTGCAGCCCGCTGCGGCGCGTCTCGGCATTCCTGCCGGACCCCGTGACCTTTGGATGGAGAATGCTCGTGTCCCACGCAGAAGACAACGCAGGCACTCGCCGGGATTTTCTATATTACGCGACCGCCGGTGCCGGTGTGGTCACCGCCGGGGCCGCTGCCTGGCCCTTGATCAACCAGATGAACCCCTCGGCCGATGTCGAGGCGCTGTCGACGATCTTTGTCGATATCGGCGATGTCGAGCCCGGCTCGCAGCTGACGGTGAACTTTCTGGGCAAGCCGGTGTTCATTCGCCGGCGCACCGCCGAAGAGATCGAGGATGCGCGCTCGGTGTCGCTGGACGAGTTGAGCATCGACCGCGAGTCGCGCAACCCCAACCGCCCGGGCACCGACGCCAGCGACCAGAACCGCACCCTCGACGAGGATGGCGAATGGCTGGTGATGATCGGCGTGTGCACGCATCTGGGCTGTGTGCCGCTGGGCGATGGCGCGGGCGACTTCAATGCCTGGTTCTGCCCCTGTCACGGGTCGCATTACGATACCTCGGGCCGCATCCGCCGTGGGCCGGCGCCCGAGAACCTGCACATTCCGGTGGTCCAGTTCGTGGACGAAACCACCATCCAGCTTGGCTGAGGAGTAGCCCATGTCCGGAATTCCGCACGATCATTACGAGCCGCAGTCGCGGGGCGCGAAGTGGCTGCACCATCGCCTGCCCGTCGTCGGGCTGATCTACGACACCATCATGATCCCCACGCCCAAGAACCTGAACTGGATGTGGATCTGGGGCATCGTGCTGATGTTCTGCCTGGTGCTGCAGATCGTCACCGGCATCGTGCTGGCGATGCATTACACCCCGCATGTGGACATGGCCTTCGCCTCGGTCGAGCATATCATGCGCAACGTCAATCACGGGCACATGCTGCGCTACATCCACCAGAACGGCGCCATGCTGTTCTTCCTGGCGGTCTATATCCATATCTTCCGCGGCATGTATTACGGCAGCTACAAGTCGCCGCGCGAGGTGACCTGGATCATCGGCATGCTGATCTACCTGTTGATGATGGCCACCGCCTTCATGGGCTATGTGCTGCCCTGGGGGCAGATGTCGTTCTGGGGCGCCACGGTGATCACCGGCCTGTTCGGCGCCATTCCGGGCGTCGGCGAGGCGCTGCAGACCTGGCTGCTGGGCGGGCCTGCGGTGGGCAACGCCACCCTCAACCGCTTCTTCAGCCTGCACTATCTGCTGCCCTTCGTCATCCTGGGCCTGGTGATCGTGCACATCTGGGCCTTCCACACCACCGGCAACAACAACCCCGCCGGGGTCGAGGTGCGCCGCGACTCGAAGGAAGTGGCCGAGAAGGACACGCTGCCCTTCTGGCCCTATTTCGTGATCAAGGACCTGTTCGCGCTGGCCGTGATCCTGCTGCTGTTCTGGGCGCTGGTGGGCTTCATGCCCAACTATCTGGGCCATGCCGACAACTATATCGAGGCCGATCCGCTGGTGACGCCGTCGCATATCGTGCCGGAATGGTATTTCCTGCCCTTCTACGCGATCCTGCGCGCCTTTACCTCGGATGTCTGGGTGGTCATGTTCGCCAACTGGATAAGCTTCGGCATCATCGACGCCACCTTCTTCGGCGTGCTGGCGATGTTCGGCGCCATCTTCGTGATGGTGCTGCTGCCCTGGCTTGACACCTCGTCGGTGCGCTCGGGGCGCTACCGGCCGATGTTCAAGTGGTGGTTCTGGCTGTTCATCGTCAACTTCGTGGTGCTGACCTGGGCGGGTGCCATGCCGGCCGAGGGCATCTATACCACCATCGCGCTGATCGGCACCGCCTACTGGTTCGCGTATTTCCTGATCATCATGCCGCTTCTGGGCGTGCTGGAAAAACCGACCGCGCCGCCGGCGACGATCGAGGAAGACTTCAAGGCGACGGTGAAGAAACCCTCGGGCAAGGGCGGCAAAGGCCCCGATGCCGAACCCATCCCGGCCGAGTGAGACAAGGAAAGAGAGCGAAACCATGATCAGACATATTGCCCTCTCGGCCCTGTCCGCCATCACGGCAGCCACGCTGAGCCTTGCCCCCGCCCCGGCCCATGCGGCCGGCGGTGTGGGCGAGATCACCGACTTCCAGTTCTCCTTCGAGGGGCCCTTCGGCAGTTATGACCGCGCGCAGCTTCAGCGCGGGCTACAGGTCTACACGGAAGTCTGCGCCGCCTGCCACGGGCTTCAATATGTGCCCTTCCGCACGCTGACGCAGGAGACCGGCCCGGCGCTTTCACCCGATGCAATGCGCGCCTATGCCGCCGATTTCGAGGTGCAGGACCGCGAAACCGGGGACTGGCGCCCCGCGGGCGGGCCTGACCATTTCCCGCAATCGATGATGGAAACCGCGCCCGATCTGAGCCTGATGGCCAAGGCGCGCATCGGCTTCGAGGGGCCCTACGGGCTGGGCATCAACCAGTTCCTGCGCGGCATGGGCGGGCCGGAATACATTGCCTCGTTCCTGCTGGGCTATGACGGGCGCGAGGAATTCCAGGCCGGCGCGATGTTCTACTACAACACCGCCTATGACGGCTGGGTGTCGATGGCGCCGGTGCTGTGGGAGGATGGCGTGGAATATGCCGACGGCACCCCGGCGACGGTCGAGCAGCAGGCGCAGGATGTCGCCGCCTTCCTGATGTGGGCGGCCGAGCCGCATCTGACCGAGCGCAAGCGCGCCGGCTTTATCGGCGTGGTGCTGCTGGCGCTGCTGGCATCGCTTCTGTATCTGACCAACAAGCGGCTCTGGGCGCCGGTCAAGCAAAAGGCCAAGGAAGAAAGCTGAACGGTTTTCCCTTGCCGCCAGGTGAATGACGCGTCCTTTCGGGGCGCGTCATTTTTTCTACGCGTCCTGCCATTTGTTTCCGGTGGCAGCGCTCCATGCCGCTGGGGCGACGCCCTATTGAATGCGGCGCAATCCCTCTTGATTTCGGCGCGTGGCTGGCTTAGCAACCCGGCTCAGGCCTAGGGGTATAGCTCAGTTGGTAGAGCATCGGTCTCCAAAACCGAGGGTCGGGGGTTCGAGTCCCTCTGCCCCTGCCAGGTTTTCCTTTCATATGCGCGAAGCGGTGTGGGGTGCCTTGGCGCATGTGTGTCAGGCGGTCAAGCGGGGCCGGTCACGGTGGCGGACATGAGCCACGAAGGCACGACGCCGCTGCCGCTAGAGATCGTGCTGCATCTCGGGGCCCACAAGACGGCAACCACGCATCTGCAACTGGCGCTGGGGCGTGCGCGCGCGGCGCTGGCGGGGCAGGGGGTGGCGATGTTCCTGCCCGACGATCTGCGCCGCAACGGGCTGCGGCTGGCCGATTGCCTGTCGGCCCTGCCCGAGGATCGCAGCCATAACGCCGTCATCCGCAAGGCCCTTGCCGACGCTGCGCGCGGGGCGCGGCTGCTGCTGATATCGGAAGAGAACATCCTTGGCAGCGCCCATCAGCCGGCGATGATTCGCGAGGCGCGCCTCTACCCCGATGCCGAGGCGCGGCTGGCGCGGCTGCGCGGGCTTCTGCCCGCCGGGCGCGTGACCATTACGCTGGCCATGCGCGACCCGGCGGGGTTTCTGGTTTCGGCCTATTCGCAGCGCCTGCTCAGCGGTCGGTTGGAGGCCTTCGAGCACTATCGCGACGGGCTCGACCCGGCGGCGCTTTCCTGGCACAAGCTTGTGGCGCGGCTGCGCGCGGCCATGCCCGATGCGGGGCTGGTGCTGTGGGCCTATGAGGATTATCCCGCCATCGCCGGGCAGGTGCTGGCGGCAATGCTGGGCCGCGGGGGCGCGCGCCATGTTCGCCCAGGACCGGGGCGCGCGCATCCGGGGCTGAGCGCGGCGGCGCATGCGGCGCTCATGGCCGAGGCGCCGGCGCTGGCCGATGCCGGGCCCGAGGCGGTGCAGGCGCGCGCACGGGCGCTGCGCCGGCAGTTCGACCGGGCCGGGGGCCACGCTCCGATGACGCCCCTCGACGAGGCCACGCGCAACCGTGCCGCCGTCGCCTATGCGCAGGAAATTGCGCGACTGGCCGCCGAGCCGGGGGTTCGCCTGCTCGCCAAGGGTTGAAACCTGCGCGTGCCGCGCGTATCTCGGCGCGCAGGGATCAGGCCGGCGACAACCGCCGCCGTTTCCGCCCGTTTGCCCGGAAGGTGTGCGCCATGGCCAAGACCAACCCATTGACCTTCATCCAGCAGGTCCGCTCGGAAACCTCCAAGGTGGTCTGGCCGAACCGGCGTGAGGTTACGGTCAGCACCATCATGGTGCTGGTCCTTGCCTCGCTGACCGCGGTGTTCTTCTTTCTGGTGGACTGGATGATCCGCACTGGCCTGGGGGCGATTCTGGGGCTGGTGGGCTGACCGTGCAATTCGCGCACCCTCTTGCAATGAGCGCGGCGGGGCGCTAAAGCGCTCGCATTCCCCGCCCGAGAAGCGCGCACCGATTCGGTGCGCACATTTTTTCGGGTGGGTGTGGCATTTCCGGCACGACGCCGGGTATCGGGCCGGATATCGGATTTGACGCGAAAACCGGGGGTGGCGCCCCGCAAGGCACAGGGTTGGAACGGCATGGCCAAGCGCTGGTATTCGGTGAGCGTGCTTTCGAATTTCGAAAAGAAGGTTGCCGAGGCGATCCGTCAGGCGGCGGCCGAGTCCGGCATGGAAGACGAGATCGAGGAAGTGCTGGTGCCCACCGAAGAGGTGCTCGAGGTGCGCCGCGGCAAGAAGGTGACGAGCGAGCGGCGTTTCATGCCCGGCTATGTGCTGGTGCGCATGGAGATGAACAACCGCACCTATCACCTGGTCAACTCGATCAACCGCGTCACTGGCTTTCTGGGCCAGTCGGGCAAGCCCAGCCCGATGCGCGACGAAGAGGTGAACCTGATCCTCAACCGCGTCGAAGAGGGCCAGGAGGCGCCGCGCAACCTGATCCGCTACGAGGTCGGCGAGCAGGTCAAGGTCAATGACGGGCCCTTCGAGGGCTTTTCCGGCATGGTGGAAGAGGTCGATGACGACCACAGCCGCCTGAAGGTGATGGTGTCGATCTTCGGCCGCCCCACGCCGGTGGAACTGGAATTTGCCCAGGTCTCGAAAGTGAGCTGAGCAAGATTGTGGGAGGCGGGCCCGTGTGGCGCGCCGGGACCACTAAGCAGGCCCCGCCGGGAAGTCCGTGCCGGGGCGTTGTGAAGAAAGGAGCGGCCTCATGGCCAAGAAAGTGATCGGGCAGCTCAAGCTGCAGGTGAAGGCGGGGCAGGCCAACCCCTCGCCGCCCGTCGGCCCCGCGCTGGGCCAGAGGGGCATCAACATCATGGCGTTCTGCAAGGAATTCAACGCCAGGTCGGCCGAGATGGAACCGGGCGCGCCGGTGCCGGTGGTGATCACCTATTACCAGGACAAGTCCTTCAGCATGGAGCTGAAGACCCCCCCGGCCTCGTGGTATCTGAAAAAGGCCGCCGGGCTGAAGCCGCAGGGCAAGCGCAACCGCGCCAGGGGTTCCGAAAAGCCGGGCCGCGAAGTGGCGGGCCATGTCACCGTGAAGCAGATTCGCGAGATCGCCGAAGCCAAGATGAAGGATCTCAACGCTACCGATATCGAAGGCGCGATGCAGATCGTTCTTGGTTCGGCCAAGTCCTGCGGTATCGAGGTGAAGGGGTAAGTCATGGCCAAGCTAGGAAAACGTACCCGTGCCGCCCGCGATGCCATTGTCGGCAAGAGCAATCTGAGCGTCGAGGAAGCGGTCGCGCTGATCAAGTCGAATGCGAAGGCGAAATTCGACGAAACCGTTGAAGTGGCGGTAAATCTGGGCGTCGATCCGCGCCATGCCGACCAGATGGTGCGCGGCGTGGTGACGCTGCCCAACGGCACCGGCAAGACGGTGCGCGTGGCGGTCTTTGCGCGTGGCCCCAAGGCCGACGAGGCCAAGGAAGCGGGCGCCGATATCGTTGGCGCCGAGGATCTGATGCAGGACATCCAGAACGGCAAGATCGAGTTCGATCGCTGCATCGCCACCCCCGACATGATGCCGCTGGTCGGCCGTCTGGGGAAGATCCTGGGCCCGCGCAACCTGATGCCGAACCCGAAGGTAGGCACCGTCACCATGGATGTGGCGCAGGCGGTGGCCAACGCCAAGGGCGGCGAGGTGCAGTTCAAGGTCGAGAAGGCCGGGATCATTCATGGCGGAGTCGGCAAGGTTTCCTTCGATGCCGACAAGCTGACCCAGAATGTGCGCGCCTTTGTCGATGCCGTGGCCAAGGCCAAGCCCACGGGCGCCAAGGGCGCCTATCTGCGCAAGGTCTCGCTCAGCTCGACCATGGGGCCTGGCGTGAGTGTCGATCTGGCCTCGGCGACGGGGCAGTGATTTCGCGCGGTGGGCACTATCGCCCATCGCGCCTCTGATCCCCGGGCAACCGGGGTTGGCGGGGCCTTCGGGCCTCGTCCTGTCCGAGAAGGCGGGTGGGGGTAACCCCTTAATTTCCTGCCCGAGATGGGGAACGAGACGAATTTGACCGGGGTATCCCGGGCGGTTTTGGCCTCGCGTCCCTGAAACGGACCCGAACGCCCCGGCGCCCTGCCGGGGCATAAAAGAGCCGGGGGGAAGCCCCCAAACTTGGAGTGAAACTGTGGATAGAGCCCAGAAAGAGAAAGTGGTCGAGGAACTCGGCCAGATCTTCGAAAGCTCTGGCGTGGTCGTGGTTGCACGCTACGCGGGTCTCACGGTTGCCGAGATGCAGGTCCTGCGCGCGCAGATGCGTGAAGCGGGCGGGGCCGTGCGCGTTGCCAAGAACAGGCTCGCCAAGATCGCCCTGGAAGGAAAGCCCTGCGCCAGCATCGCCGACCTTCTGACGGGCATGACCGTGCTCGCCTATTCCGAAGACCCCGTCGCCGCGGCGAAGGTGGTTGACGAGTTCGCCAAGGCCAACAAGAAGCTTGAGATTGTTGGCGGGGCGATGGGCAGCTCGGCGCTGACGCCGGATGGTGTCAAGGCCGTGGCATCCATGCCGTCGCGCGAAGAGCTTATCGCTCAGGTCGTGTCGTGCATCGGTGCGCCGGCTTCGAACATCGCCGGTGCCATTGGCGCGCCTGCTTCGAACATCGCCGGCATCCTCTCCACCCTGGAGGAGCGGGAAGCCGCCTGAGCAACCGAAGATATCCGCATGCGGGCAAGCCCGCCCCATGCCGGAACACAATAGTCAGAATGGAAACGGAAAAATGGCTGATCTGAAAGCGCTCGCCGAGCAAATCGTGAACCTGACCCTGCTGGAAGCGCAGGAACTGAAGCAGATCCTCAAGGACGAATACGGCATCGAGCCCGCTGCCGGCGGCGCGGTGATGATGGCCGGTCCGGCCGCCGGTGGCGATGCCGCCCCGGCCGAGGAGCAGACCGAATTCGATGTCATCCTTCTTGAAGCCGGCGCCAACAAGATCAACGTGATCAAGGAAGTGCGCGCCATCACCGGCCTGGGCCTGAAAGAGGCCAAGGATCTGGTGGAAGCCGGCGGCAAGGCCGTGAAGGAACAGGCGCCGAAGGAAGAGGCCGAAGAGATCAAGAAGAAGCTCGAGGACGCCGGCGCCAAGGTCGAGCTGAAGTAAAGGCGGGGGTGCAGGGCACCCTCGGCAGGAAACATGGCTGGGTCCGGCATGTGCCGGGCCCAGCCGCCGCTGTTTCAGATGGCGCCTTGCGTGCGAGACGCCTTCTGAAGCAGCCCGTGGCTCGGGGGCAGGCCGGTGGGACGGCCTGCAAGCATGGAGCCCGCGCTTCTGTTTCGCATCAGGGTGTCGCTGCCGAGGCCCGACGGCAGCCGCACCCGCGAAGGCAAGAAAGGTGATACCGCGCATGGCTCAGACCTATGTTGGCCAGAAACGCATCCGCCGGATGTTCGGCAAGATCCGCGAAGTGCTGGAGATGCCGAACCTTATCGAGGTTCAGAAATCTTCCTACGAATATTTCCTGCGCTCGGGCGAAGTCACCGAGCCGCAGGACGGCGAAGGGCTGATGGGCACCTTCCAGTCGGTTTTTCCGATCAAGGATTTCAACGAGACGGCGGTTCTGGAATTCGTCAAATACGATCTGGAAAAGCCGAAATACGATATCGACGAGTGTCAGACCCGCGACATGACCTATTCGGCGCCGCTGAAGGTCACGCTGCGGCTGATCGTGTTCGATCTCGATGCCGACACCGGCGCGCGGTCGGTCAAGGACATCAAGGAACAGGAAGTGTACATGGGCGACATGCCGCTCATGACGCCCAACGGCACTTTCATCGTCAACGGCACCGAGCGCGTGGTGGTCAGCCAGATGCACCGCTCGCCCGGCGTGTTCTTCGATCATGACAAGGGCAAGACCCATTCTTCGGGCAAGCTTCTGTTCCAGTGCCGCATCATTCCCTATCGCGGTTCCTGGCTCGATTTCGAGTTCGACCCGAAGGATCTGGTCTTTGCCCGCATCGACCGGCGCCGCAAGCTGCCGGTGACGACGCTGCTTTACGCCCTGGGCATGGACCAGGAAGGCATCATGAATGCCTATTACGACAAGGTCACCTACCGGCTTGAGAAGAACAAGGGCTGGGTCACCCGCTTCTTCCCCGAGCGCGTGCGCGGCACCCGTCCGAGCATGGATCTGGTCGATGCCGCCACCGGCGAGGTGATCCTCAAGGCCGGCGACAAGGCCACACCGCGCATGGTCAAGAAGTGGATCGACGAGGGCAAGGTCACCGAGCTTCTGGTGCCGTTCGACTACATCCTCGGCCGTTTTGTCGCCGAGGACATCATCAACGAGGAAACCGGCGAGATCTGGGTCGAGGCCGGCGACGAGCTGACCTGGGATCTGGACAAGGATGGCGAGGTCAAGGGCGGCACGCTCAAGACCCTGCTCGATCAGGACATCACCGAGATCCAGGTGCTGGATATCGACAATGTCACTGTCGGTCCCTACATGCGCAACACCATGGCCGCCGACAAGGTGATGAACCGCGAGCAGGCGCTGATGGAAATCTATCGCGTCATGCGTCCGGGCGAGCCGCCCACTCTCGATGCCGCGGAATCGTTGTTCGAGACGCTGTTCTTCGATTCCGAGCGCTACGATCTCTCGGCCGTGGGCCGGGTGAAGATGAACATGCGCCTCAATCTCGATGCGCCTGACACCCAGCGCACCCTGCGCAAGGAAGATATCGTCGCCTGTATCCGCGCGTTGGTGGATCTGCGCGACGGGCGCGGCGAAATCGACGATATCGACCATCTCGGCAACCGCCGCGTGCGCTCGGTGGGCGAGCTGATGGAAAACCAGTATCGCGTGGGTCTGTTGCGCATGGAGCGCGCCATTCGCGAGCGTATGTCGTCGGTGGAAATCGACACCGTCATGCCGCAGGATCTGATCAACGCCAAGCCGGCGGCGGCGGCGGTGCGCGAGTTCTTCGGCTCGTCGCAGCTTTCGCAGTTCATGGATCAGACCAACCCGCTTTCCGAGGTCACCCACAAGCGCCGTCTTTCGGCGCTTGGCCCGGGCGGGCTGACGCGCGAGCGCGCGGGTTTCGAGGTGCGCGACGTGCACCCCACCCATTACGGCCGGATGTGCCCGATCGAGACGCCCGAGGGCCAGAATATCGGGCTGATCAACTCGCTCGCCACCTTTGCGCGGGTCAACAAGTATGGCTTCATCGAGACCCCTTACCGCAAGGTCGAGAACGCCCAGGTCACCGATGAGGTGGTGTATCTGAGCGCCACCGAGGAGCAGCGCCACGTCATCGCCCAGGCCAACGCCACGCTGGACGAGCAAGGTCGCTTCATCAATGACATGGTCAGCACCCGCAGGGGCGGCGAATTCGTGCTGTCCCCGCGCGCGAGCGTCGATCTGATCGACGTGTCGCCCAAGCAGCTTGTTTCGGTGGCGGCCTCGCTCATTCCGTTCCTTGAAAACGACGACGCCAACCGCGCGCTGATGGGCTCGAACATGATGCGCCAGGCGGTGCCGCTGCTGCAGGCCGACGCGCCGCTTGTGGGCACCGGCATCGAGGGGGTGGTTGCCCGCGATTCGGGCGCGTCGATCATGGCGCGGCGTGCCGGCGTCATCGATCAGGTCGATGCGCAGCGTATCGTCGTGCGCGCCACCGAGATGATGGAACCGGGCGAGCCGGGGGTGGATATCTACCGCCTGCGCAAGTTCAAGCGCTCGAACCAGTCTTCGTGCATCAACCAGCGCCCGCTGGTGAAGGTGGGCGATACAGTGACGCGCGGCGAGGTCATCGCCGATGGCCCCTGCACCGACATGGGCGAACTGGCGGTGGGGCGCAACATCACCGTCGCCTTCATGCCCTGGAATGGCTACAACTACGAGGATTCTATCCTCATCTCGGAACGCATCCTCAAGGATGACGTGTTCACCTCGATCCATATCGAGGAATACGAGGTTGCCGCGCGCGACACCAAGCTGGGGCCGGAAGAGATTACCCGCGACATTCCCAATGTGGGTGAAGAGGCGCTGCGCAACCTCGACGAAGCCGGCATCGTCTATATCGGCGCCGAGGTGCAGGCGGGCGACATTCTGGTGGGCAAGATCACGCCCAAGGGCGAGTCGCCCATGACGCCGGAAGAGAAGCTTCTGCGCGCCATCTTCGGCGAAAAGGCCAGCGATGTGCGCGACACCTCGCTGCGTCTGCCGCCGGGCGCCTATGGCACGGTGGTGGAAGTGCGCGTGTTCAACCGCCACGGCGTGGACAAGGACGAGCGCGCGCTGCAGATCGAGCGCGAAGAGATCGAACGCCTGTCGCGTGACCGCGACGACGAGCTGGCGATTCTCGAACGCAACATCTATGCCCGTCTCAGGCAGCTGATCATGGGCAAGGTTGCGGTGAAGGGGCCCAAGGGCGTGAGGCCCAACTCCGAGATCAATGAGGAGTTGCTTGAGGGGCTCAGCCGTGGCCAGTGGTGGCAGCTGGCGCTGGCCGAAGAGGCCGACGCCGCCGAGGTCGAGGCGCTGAACGCGCTTTTCGACCAGCAAAAGCGCGCCCTCAACCATCGTTTCGAGGACAAGGTCGAAAAGGTGCGCCGGGGCGACGACCTGCCGCCGGGCGTGATGAAGATGGTCAAGGTGTTCCTGGCGGTGAAGCGCAAGCTGCAGCCGGGCGACAAGATGGCCGGGCGCCACGGCAACAAGGGCGTGGTCTCGAAGGTGGTGCCGGAAGAGGATATGCCATTCCTGGCAGATGGCACCACGGTCGATCTCGTGCTTAACCCGCTGGGCGTGCCCTCGCGCATGAATGTCGGCCAGATCCTGGAAACCCATATGGGCTGGGCGCTGCGCGGGCTGGGTTTGCAGATCGACGAGGCGTTGCACGACTATCGGCGCTCGGGCGATCTGACCCCGGTGCGCGACGCTCTGCGCATCGCCTATGGCGACGAGGTCTATGACGAGGCCTTTGCCGGCATGGAAACCGAGCGGCTGGTGGAATCAGCGCAATCGGTCACCGGCGGGGTGCCGATCGGCACGCCGGTCTTCGACGGCGCCAAGGAGGCCGATGTCAACGCCGCGCTGATCAGGGCCGGCTTCGACCAGTCGGGCCAGTCGCATGTCTTCGACGGGCGCACCGGCGAGGCTTTCGCGCGTCAGGTGACGGTGGGCACGAAATACATGCTCAAGCTGCACCACCTGGTCGATGACAAGCTGCACGCACGCTCGACCGGGCCTTACAGCCTGGTCACCCAGCAGCCGCTGGGCGGCAAGGCGCAGTTCGGCGGCCAGCGCCTGGGCGAGATGGAGGTCTGGGCGCTGGAAGCCTATGGCGCTGCCTACACGCTGCAGGAAATGCTGACCGTGAAGTCCGACGACGTGGCGGGCCGCACCAAGGTCTATGAAAGCATCGTCAAGGGCGAGGACAATTTCGAGGCCGGCGTGCCCGAATCCTTCAACGTGCTGGTGAAGGAAGTCCGCGGCCTGGGCCTGAACATGGAACTCCTGGATTCGGAGGAGGAGTAACCGGCGCAAGGCGCCCGGCCCGTAGGATGGGCAGTATTGCCCATCCTACCCTTCCCGCACCCGATGCAAGGAATACGAGATGAACCAGGAACTCACCACCAACCCGTTCAACCCTCTTGCCGCAACCAAGACCTTTGACGAGATCCGCATCTCGCTGGCCAGCCCCGAGCGGATTCTCAGCTGGTCCTTCGGCGAGATCAAGAAACCCGAAACCATCAACTACCGCACCTTCAAGCCCGAGCGCGACGGCCTGTTCTGCGCGCGCATCTTCGGGCCAATCAAGGATTACGAGTGCCTGTGCGGCAAGTACAAGCGCATGAAGTATCGCGGCGTCGTCTGTGAGAAATGCGGCGTCGAGGTGACGCTGCAAAAGGTCCGGCGCGAGCGCATGGGCCATATCGAACTGGCCGCGCCGGTAGCGCATATCTGGTTCCTGAAATCGCTGCCCAGCCGCATCGGGCTGATGCTCGACATGACGCTGCGCGATCTCGAGCGCATCCTCTACTTCGAGAACTATGTCGTCATCGAGCCGGGCCTGACCGAGCTTACCTATGGCCAGCTTCTGAGCGAGGAAGAGTTTCTCGACGCGCAGGACAATTTCGGCGCCGATGCCTTTACCGCCGGAATCGGCGCCGAGGCGATCCGCGAGATGCTGGCGGCGATCGATCTGCAGGTCGAGGCCGACAGGCTGCGCGAGGAACTCAAGGAAGCCACCGGCGAGTTGAAGCCCAAGAAGATCATCAAGCGGCTGAAAGTCGTGGAATCCTTCCTTGAATCGGGCAACCGCCCCGAATGGATGGTGCTCACCGTGCTGCCGGTGATCCCGCCCGAGCTGCGCCCGCTGGTGCCGCTCGATGGTGGCCGCTTCGCCACCTCGGATCTGAACGATCTCTACCGCCGGGTCATCAACCGCAACAACCGCCTCAAGCGGCTGATCGAGCTGCGCGCGCCCGACATCATCGTGCGCAACGAAAAGCGCATGCTGCAGGAATCGGTCGATGCGCTGTTCGACAATGGCCGCCGTGGCCGGGTCATCACCGGCAACAACAAGCGCCCGCTCAAGTCGCTTTCCGACATGCTCAAGGGCAAGCAGGGCCGTTTCAGGCAGAATCTGCTGGGCAAGCGGGTCGATTTCTCGGGCCGTTCGGTCATCGTGACCGGGCCCGAGCTGAAGCTGCACCAGTGCGGGCTGCCCAAGAAGATGGCGCTCGAGCTGTTCAAGCCCTTCATCTATTCGCGGCTTGAGGCCAAGGGGCTTTCCAGCACCGTCAAGCAGGCCAAGAAGCTGGTGGAAAAGGAGCGCCCCGAAGTCTGGGATATCCTCGACGAGGTGATCCGCGAGCATCCGGTGCTGCTGAACCGCGCGCCGACCCTGCACCGGCTGGGCATCCAGGCATTCGAGCCGATCCTGATCGAGGGCAAGGCGATCCAGCTTCACCCGCTGGTCTGCGCCGCCTTCAACGCCGATTTCGACGGCGACCAGATGGCGGTGCATGTGCCGTTGTCGCTGGAAGCGCAGCTTGAAGCCCGCGTGCTGATGATGAGCACCAACAACGTACTCAGCCCGGCCAACGGCGCGCCCATCATCGTGCCGTCGCAGGACATGGTGCTGGGGCTCTACTATGTCACCATGATGCGCGAGGGCCTCAAGGGCGAGGGCATGATCTTTGCCGATGTTGATGAGGTCGAGCATGCCCTGACCAATGGCGATGTGCATCTGCACGCCAAGATCACCGCGCGGCTCAAGCAGATCGATGAGCATGGCAACGAGGTGCTCAAGCGCTACGAGACCACGCCGGGCCGGCTGCGCGTGGGCGCGCTCTTGCCGCTCAACGCCAAGGCGCCCTTCGAGCTGGTCAACCGGCTGTTGCGGAAGAAGGACGTGCAGGAGGTTATCGATACCGTCTATCGCTATTGCGGTCAGAAGGAATCGGTCATCTTCTGCGACCAGATCATGGGGCTGGGCTTTCGCGAGGCGTTCCGCGCCGGCATCAGCTTCGGCAAGGATGACATGCTCATCCCCGATGCGAAATGGACGGTCGTCAACGAGACCCGCGATCAGGTCAAGGAATTCGAGCAGCAGTATCTGGACGGCCTGATCACCCAGGGCGAGAAATACAACAAGGTGGTCGATGCCTGGTCGAAATGCTCGGACGCCGTGGCCAGCGCCATGATGGCCGAGATCTCGGCGGTGCGTCACGACGAGAACGGCGCCGAGATGGAGCCCAACAGCGTCTACATGATGTCGCATTCCGGTGCGCGCGGCTCGCCCGCGCAGATGAAGCAGCTGGGCGGCATGCGCGGGCTGATGGCCAAGCCCTCGGGCGAGATCATCGAGACGCCGATCATCTCGAACTTCAAGGAAGGCCTGACCGTGCTGGAGTACTTCAACTCCACCCACGGGGCGCGCAAGGGCCTGGCCGACACCGCGCTCAAGACTGCCAACTCGGGCTATCTGACGCGGCGCCTGGTCGATGTGGCGCAGGATTGCATCGTGCGCAGCGACGATTGCGGCACCGACCGCTACATCACCGCACAGGCTGCGGTGAATGATGGCGAGGTGGTGTCGAGCCTGGCCGAGCGCATCCTGGGCCGCGTGGTGGCCGAAGATGTGGTGGCCCCGGCCACGGGCGAGGTGCTGGTGGCGCGCAACACGCTGCTTGACGAGCGCGACGCCGAAACGATCGAATCTGCCGGCATTGCCACGGTGCGGATTCGCTCGCCGCTGACCTGCGAGGCCGAAGAGGGCGTGTGCACCAAATGCTACGGGCGCGACCTGGCGCGCGGCACAATGGTCAACAAGGGCGAGGCGGTGGGCATCATCGCCGCGCAGTCGATCGGCGAGCCGGGCACGCAGCTGACCATGCGCACCTTCCATATCGGCGGTATTGCGCAGGGCGGCAGCCAGTCCTTCCAGGAGGCGGGTCATGCCGGCAAGATCGAGTTCCGCAACACGAATGTGCTGGAAAACGCCGCCGGTGACCTGATCGTGCTGGGCCGCAACATGCAGATCGCCATCATCGACGCGAACGGGGTCGAACGGGCCAGCCACAGGTTGGGCTATGGTACCAAGCTCTTCGTGCGCGATGGCCAGAAGGTGAGCCGCGGTGACAAGCTCTATGAGTGGGACCCCTACACCCTGCCGATCATCGCCGAAAAGGCGGGCCGGGCCAAGTTCGTCGATCTGATCGGCGGGCTGTCGGTGCGCGACGAGACCGACGATGCCACCGGCATGACGCAAAAGATCGTCACCGACTGGCGCTCGGTGCCCAAGGGCGGCGATCTCAAGCCCGAGATCATCATCATGGACCCGGAAACCGGCGAACCCGTGCGCAACGATGCGGGCAACCCGGTGATCTATCCGATGTCGGTCGATGCGGTGTTGTCGATCGAGGACGGGCAGGACATCCGCCAGGGTGATGTGGTGGCGCGTATCCCTCGCGAGGGGGCCAAGACCAAGGACATCACCGGCGGTCTGCCGCGGGTGGCCGAGCTGTTCGAGGCGCGCCGGCCCAAGGACCACGCCATCATCTGCGAAGTCGATGGTTATGTGCGCTTTGGCAAGGACTACAAGAACAAGCGCCGCATCTCCATCGAGCCGGTCGATGACAGCCGTGAAACGGTCGAGTACATGGTGCCCAAGGGCAAGCATATCCCGGTGCAGGAGGGCGATTTCGTCCAGCGCGGGGATTACATCATGGACGGCAACCCCGCGCCGCATGACATCCTGCGCATCCTCGGCATCGAGGCGCTGGCCAACTATCTGATCGACGAGGTGCAGGATGTCTATCGTCTGCAGGGCGTGAAGATCAACGACAAGCACATCGAGGTGATCGTGCGGCAGATGCTGCAGAAGTTCGAGATCCTCGATAGTGGCGAGACGACGCTGCTGAAGGGCGAGACGGTCGACAAGTTCGAGTTCGACGAGGTCAACGAAAAGGCCGTCGCCTCGGGGCTGCAGCCGGCCAAGGGCGAGCCGATCCTGCTGGGCATCACCAAGGCCAGTCTGCAGACGCGCTCGTTCATCTCGGCCGCATCCTTCCAGGAAACCACCCGCGTGCTGACCGAAGCCTCGGTTCAGGGCAAGCGCGACAAGCTGGTGGGGCTGAAGGAGAACGTCATCGTTGGACGGCTTATCCCGGCGGGCACCGGCGGGGTGGCGATGGGCACGCGGCGCATTGCCGCCGAGCGCGATCAGGTGGTGATCGATGCTCGCCGCGCCGAGGCCGAGGCTGCCGCCGCACTGGCGGCGCCGGAACCGGGCGAAGTCGAAGAGGCCGGCCTAGCGGGCGACGACGCCAGCTGATCACGCACCGGTCCTTGGGCCGGGCAGGAAAGTTGCGCCCTCCGCCATGCGGGGGGCGCTTTTTCGTGCCAGATTCGTTGACCGCTTCGGTTGCAGCGCGGGCAGCGACGGCCAAGGTGGGCACGGGCGGGAACAGTTGCATGCCCCATCCCGGGACACCGGTTCTGGGGGAATGCCTGCGAGCAGATGGTGACGCCGGTCTGCCCCGAGCGCTCTCTATCCGCTCGGCGACTGGCTTGTGGATTTCGCTTCTTCTTCCGCGAGTGCGTAGATCCTCCGCACTTGCTCGGCGCGTACGCCATAGGCATCGAAGAACGCCGCTTCCTGCCGCGAATCCAGTAGCGGCAACGGCGTGTCGATCTGCACCGCCGAATCGTTGTGATCGTTGAGGCCGCGAATGAACATGTCGGGCGTGGGCAGGGTTATGGTGGGCATGTGTTTCCAGACATCACGATGCTGGAAGTTCATCACCGTCTGCGGACAATCCGCGCGAAAGGCCAGGGCCAGCCCCGGCGCCCAGTAGGCGCGCTCGACCGGGCGCGCGCGAATCCCCTCTGCCGAGGCGCGCAGCACATGGCCGCGGTTGAAATCGATCGCCACGCGCTGATGGCGCTCGAAAATCGGCGCGGCATCGCGCAGCGTCTGGCGCAGCCGCGCGACGAAGCGCCTGCCGATTCCGTCATCATCGTCGAGCCGGAATTGCAGGCTGAAAGGCGCATCATCGCGGCGCACCGAGGCAATCGCGGCGGCCATCACGTCGCGGTGGCGTCCGGGCGGATGCGCCTGAATCACCGCCTGCGGCATGTCGGCCAGCAAAGCGCGCAGCCGCGCCAGCCGCCCGGCGGGAAAATCCTGGCCGATAACCACCAGAAAAGTGAAATCCTGATCGCTCTGGGCGCGCAGGCTGGGCAGCGTTATCGCCTCGAACAGCCGGAAGCGTTCATCCAGCCGCACCGGGTCGTAAAGATAGCGCGCCTGGGCCTCGGGGGAGACGTGTTCCTTTTGAAAACCGCCCAGGCCGGGATAGGAAAAGCGGCAAAGCCCGATCACCCCGGCCACTGGCCCTGCGGATGACCGGGCAGGTCGTTTCAGTCGTTTCACGAGGGTTCCAAGCGACACGTCACAGCCTTTCGGGCAGTCCATTCCCGGCAGCCGGACAAGGCTAGCACCGGCCATGGCTGACAACAAGCAAACGGCCTGCCGGGCAGGCCCGGCGGCTGTTGACAACCCCAAAGAACCCGCCTATACGGCGCGCACCCGGCACCGCCATGGCGCTGCAGGGACGAAATATAAATGTAGCGGTCACGATCCGGGCGCGCTTGCCCCGATCCTCTGGAACTCCACCGCGGCGTTCGCCTGATCAGGGCAACGCATGCGGTTTCGTGCTTTGCGGACGCGCGGAGCACACGAAATGACGACATGCCCCCGGAACCCCCGCTGACGAGCGACGGTGAACGGGCCGCAAGACAAGGCGAGAGCTGATGCCAACGATCCAGCAGCTGATCCGCAAGCCGCGGCAGCCGAAAGTGAAGCGCTCCAAGTCGATGCATCTGGAGCAGTGCCCGCAAAAACGCGGCGTGTGCACGCGTGTCTATACCACCACGCCGAAAAAGCCGAACTCGGCCATGCGCAAGGTGGCAAAGGTGCGTCTGACCAACGGCTACGAGGTCATCAGCTACATTCCCGGCGAGAAGCACAACCTGCAAGAGCACTCGGTGGTGCTGATCCGCG
The DNA here is from genome assembly GCA_020832665.1 of Pararhodobacter sp. Classification (GTDB taxonomy): domain Bacteria; phylum Pseudomonadota; class Alphaproteobacteria; order Rhodobacterales; family Rhodobacteraceae; genus Pararhodobacter. Next base: position 39,846 of record JAFIEG010000035.1, read on the forward strand.
GTGGCCGGGTCAAGGACTTGCCCGGCGTGCGTTATCACATTCTGCGTGGCGTGCTGGATACCCAGGGCGTGAAGGATCGCCGCCAGCGCCGCTCGAAATACGGCGCCAAGCGTCCGAAGTAAGGAGAGAACAGCATGTCGCGTCGTCACGCTGCCGAAAAGCGCGAAGTCCTGCCCGACGCCAAGTATGGCGATCAGGTGCTGACGAAGTTCATGAACAACCTGATGGTCGACGGCAAGAAATCGGTTGCCGAATCGATCGTCTACAACGCGCTCGAGCGGGTCGAGACCAGACTCAAGCGTGCGCCCATCGAGGTGTTCCACGAGGCGCTCGACAACATCAAGCCCTCGGTCGAGGTGCGTTCGCGCCGCGTGGGCGGTGCCACCTATCAGGTGCCTGTCGAGGTGCGCCCCGAACGCCGCGAGGCGCTGGCCATCCGCTGGCTGATCATTGCCGCGCGCAAGCGCAACGAGAACACGATGGAAGAGCGCCTCGCGGGCGAGCTGGCCGATGCGGTGAATGGCCGCGGCACCGCCGTGAAGAAGCGCGAAGACACGCACAAGATGGCCGACGCCAACAAGGCGTTCAGCCACTACCGCTGGTAAGGAGCCAGGATCATGGCACGCGAATATCCGCTGACGCGATACCGCAACTTCGGGATCATGGCGCATATCGACGCCGGCAAGACCACGACCACCGAGCGGATCCTGTTCTATACCGGCAAGAGCCACAAGCTGGGCGAGGTGCATGACGGCGCCGCGACCATGGACTGGATGGAGCAGGAGCAGGAACGCGGCATTACCATCACCTCGGCGGCGACCACTACCTTCTGGCAGCGCCAGGAAGATCCCAGCACCGAGGGCACGTCGGATACGAAGTACCGCTTCAACATCATCGACACGCCGGGTCACGTTGACTTCACCATCGAGGTTGAGCGCTCGCTGGCCGTGCTCGACGGCGCGATCTGCCTGCTCGATGCCAATGCCGGCGTCGAGCCCCAGACCGAGACCGTCTGGCGCCAGGCCGACCGTTACGGTGTGCCGCGCATTGTCTTTGTCAACAAGATGGACAAGATCGGCGCCGATTTCTTCAACTGCGTGAAGATGATCAAGGATCGCACCGGCGCCACCCCGCTGCCGGTCGCGCTGCCGATCGGTGCCGAAGATCAGCTCGAAGGCATCATTGACCTGATCAAGATGGAAGAGTGGACCTGGAAGGGCGAGGATCTCGGCGCTTCCTGGACCCGCCAGCCGATTCGCGACGAGTTGAAGGATCTGGCCGATGAGTGGCGCTCGACGATGATCGAGACTGCGGTCGAGATGGATGATGTCGCGATGGAAGCTTATCTCGAGGGCGAAGAGCCGGACGAGGCGACGCTGCGCGCGCTTATCCGCAAGGGCACGCTGTCGCTTTCCTTCGTTCCGGTCCTTGCCGGCTCGGCCTTCAAGAACAAGGGCGTGCAGCCGTTGCTGAACGCGGTGATCGACTTCCTGCCCGGCCCGCTCGATGTGCCTGCCTATATGGGCTTCTCGCCCGATGACGAGACCGAAACGCGCAACATCTCGCGCTCGGCCAAGGATGACGATCCGTTCTCGGCGCTGGCCTTCAAGATCATGAACGACCCCTTCGTCGGCTCGCTGACCTTCACGCGCATCTATTCGGGCGTGGTGAAAAAGGGCGACCAGATCCTGAATGCCACCAAGGGCAAGAAGGAACGTGTCGGGCGCATGATGATGATGCACTCGAACGCGCGCGAAGAGATCGACTGGGCGGCCGCCGGCGACATCATCGCCCTGGCCGGTCTGAAAGAGACGACCACGGGCGACACGCTGTGCGATCCGGCCAAGCCGGTTGTGCTGGAAACCATGTCCTTCCCCGAGCCGGTGATCGAGATCGCGGTCGAGCCCAAGTCGAAGGCCGATCAGGAGAAGATGGGCATCGCGCTGGCGCGACTGGCCGCCGAGGATCCGTCCTTCCGCGTCGAGACCGATTTCGAATCGGGCCAGACCATCATGAAGGGCATGGGCGAGCTTCATCTCGACATTCTGGTTGACCGCATGAAGCGCGAGTTCAAGGTCGAGGCCAATATCGGCGCGCCGCAGGTGGCCTATCGCGAGACGATCAGCCATCTGGCCGAGGTCGATTACACGCACAAGAAGCAGACCGGCGGTTCGGGACAGTTCGCCCGCATCAAGCTGGTCATCGAGCCGACCGAGCCGGGCGAAGGTTACAGCTTCGACAACAAGATCGTTGGCGGTGTGGTGCCGAAGGAATACATCCCCGGCGTCGAGAAGGGCGTGAAATCGGTGATGGATTCGGGCCCGCTGGCCGGCTTCCCTGTGATCGATTTCAAGGTGGCCCTGATTGACGGCGCCTATCACGATGTCGACTCGTCGGTCCTGGCCTTCGAGATCGCCGCCCGCGCAGCGATGCGCGAGGGGCTGAAGAAGGCCGGCGCCAAGCTGCTCGAGCCGATCATGAAGGTCGAGGTGGTGACGCCCGAGGAATACACGGGTTCCATCATCGGTGATCTGACCAGCCGTCGTGGCATGGTGCAGGGTCAGGAAAGCCGCGGCAACGCCAATGTGATCAACGCCATGGTGCCGCTGGCCAACATGTTCGGCTACATCAACAATCTGCGCTCGATGTCGTCGGGCCGGGCCGTGTTCACCATGCAGTTCGACCATTACGAACCGGTCCCGCAGAACATCTCTGACGAGATTCAGAAGAAATACGCGTGATGCAAGCGGTGGGCGGTATCGCCCACCCTACCCCCCGTAGGGTGGGCAATATGCCCACCGCCACGAAGACAAGGAGAGGCCCAGATGGCGAAGGCAAAGTTTGAGCGCACGAAGCCGCATGTCAACATCGGCACGATTGGTCATGTTGACCACGGCAAGACGACACTGACGGCTGCGATCACGAAGTATTTCGGCGAGTTTCGCGCCTATGACGCGATTGACGGCGCGCCCGAGGAGAAGGCGCGCGGGATCACGATTTCGACGGCGCATGTCGAGTATGAGAGCGACGCGCGCCACTATGCGCATGTCGATTGCCCCGGCCACGCCGATTATGTGAAGAACATGATCACCGGCGCGGCGCAGATGGATGGCGCGATCCTGGTGGTTTCGGCCGCTGACGGGCCGATGCCGCAGACGCGCGAGCATATCCTTCTGGGCCGCCAGGTGGGCATTCCCTATATCGTGGTCTACATGAACAAGGTCGACCAGGTGGATGACGAGGAGCTTCTGGAGCTTGTGGAGATGGAGATCCGCGAGCTTCTGTCGAGCTACGACTATCCCGGCGACGACACGCCGATCATCAAGGGTTCGGCGCTGGCGGCGATGAATGGCGAGAACCCCGAGATCGGCGAGAACTCGATTCGCGAGCTGATCAAGGCGGTTGACGACTACATCCCGACGCCCGAGCGCGCGGTTGACCTGCCCTTCCTGATGCCGATCGAGGATGTGTTCTCGATTTCGGGTCGCGGCACGGTTGTGACGGGTCGTGTCGAGCGCGGCGTGATCAATGTCGGCGACGAGGTCGAGATCGTGGGTATCCGGCCGACCAAGAAGTCGGTTTGCACGGGTGTCGAGATGTTCCGCAAGCTGCTTGATCGCGGCGAGGCGGGCGACAATATCGGCGCGCTTCTGCGCGGCATCGAGCGCGACGGGGTCGAGCGCGGGCAGGTTCTGTGCAAGCCCGGCTCGGTGAAGCCGCATACCAGGTTCGAGGCCGAGGCCTATATCCTGACCAAGGAGGAGGGTGGCCGTCACACGCCGTTCTTCGCCAATTACCGCCCGCAATTCTATTTCCGCACGACGGATGTGACGGGCACGGTGAAGCTGCCCGAGGGCACCGAGATGGTGATGCCGGGCGACAACCTGAAATTCGAGGTCGAGTTGATCGCGCCGATCGCGATGGAAGAGAAGCTGCGCTTCGCCATCCGCGAAGGCGGCCGCACCGTCGGCGCCGGCGTCGTGTCGAAGATCATCGAGTAACGCCAGGGCCAATGCCGGTAGGATGGGCGATATTGCCCATCCTACGAAACCGG
>JAFIEG010000129.1 GCA_020832665.1 Pararhodobacter sp.
TCTTCGACAAGCTGATCAGCCACCCCAAGACCGAGGATGCCTACAAGTTCTTCTCGGCCACGGGTGGCCAGCCGCTCCGCGAGGACATGCGCCGCGCCTTTCCCTTCGCGGGGATCCTGTTCGAGGAATACAACGGCTCGGTCACGCTTTCGAACGGCGCATCCGAACGCCTGATCCCCACCGGCGAGGGTATCGCCTTCCCGCTGGGCACGTTTGATACCTTCACCACCTATGGCGGGCCGGCGAACCTGCTGGAGACCGCCAACACCATCGGCCTACCGCTCTATGCGCGCCAGATGATGGACGCCAAAGGCCGCTGGATCGATCTCATGACCGAAGCCTCGATCCTGCCAGTCAACAAGCGGCCCCGGCTGGCGATCCGGCTGCACAGCTCGAACTGACGGGCGCGTTCATGTCGGTCTTTGCCGCTGCCATCGACAACCTGTTTGCCGATCCCAACATCGCCCGCGATGCAACCTACATCGCCGACGGTGGCGCCCCCCAACTCATCCGCGTGGTCACACGCCGCGCGGATGACGTCACCGGCTTCGGCGACGCACGGCTCTGGTCGGAGACCACCCGCATCGATTTGCGCGTGGCCGAGGTGGCGACTCCGCGCCCGGGCGACCGGGTCGAGATCGAAGGCGAGGCGTTTCTCATTCAGGGCGAGCCGGTGCGGGATCGGGAACGGCTCATCTGGACCGTTGGTCTGAGACCCGCATGAAGCTGAAACTCGACATCACCCCAGACCTCGTCGCCATGATGGCCGCCGAGATCAAGGCCGGCGAGCGGGCCGTCAGCCAGGCTGTCAGCGAGGCTGGCAACAGCGTGAAGTCCTCCTGGCGCACGCAGATCACCGGCGCGGGACTTGGCCAGCGCCTGGCCAACACCATCCGTTCGGAGCAGTTCCCGAAAGGCAGACCCAGCCTCAGTGCAGCAGCGGTGGTCTGGTCGAAGGCGCCAGTGATTGTTGGCGCACATGAGACAGGACCGCTGATCCGCTCGCGGAATGGCTTCTGGTTGGCGATCCCCACGCCCGCCGCCGGGAAGTCCGCGCGCGGTGGGCGCATCACACCCGGGGAATGGGAACGTCGCTCGGGGCTGCGCCTGCGCTTCGTCTATCGGCGAACCGGCCCTAGCCTGCTGGTGGCCGAAGGGCGGTTGAACACGCGAGGACGAGCAGTGGCAAGCAGATCGAAGACCGGCCGTGGCGTGACCACGGTCCCGATCTTCCTGCTTGTGCCGCAGGTGCAGCTGCGAAAGCGGCTCGACCTCGCTCGCGACGCCGCTCGGGCGCAGGAGGCAATCCCCGGAGCCATTGTCGCGAACTGGGTGGAAGGAAAGATCGGATGACACCCCGCGAGACCATCCTCACCGCCCTGGCGGACCTGTTACGCACGGTACCGCATGTGCCGGTGCTGCGCGGCGAGGTGTTGCCTGAGCGCGTGCCCGTCGGCGGCCTGATGATCCTGCGCGACGGCGAGCCGGGAGAACCCGGCGTGACGCTCTCGCCCTTGCGCTACCACTACCAGCACCGCGCCGAAATCGAGGCGGTCGTCCAAGGTGAGGCCCGCAGCACCAGTTTCGATGCGCTTTGCGCCAGCATTGGTGCTGTGATCTCTGCCGACCGCACGCTGGGTGGGCGCTGCGACTGGATCGAGGCCGAAGCCCCACGCCCGGTCGATCTGCCTGTCGAAGGAGCGGCCAGCCTGAAAGCGGCCGTGATCTCGGTGGTGCTACATTACACCACGGCCGACCCTTTGGCCTGACCCACCCCACAATCCGAGGAGACACGACATGGCACGTGCGCAAGGCGCGCGGGCGCAGATGGCGCTTGCGTTCGAGACGACCTATGGCACCCCACCCGCAAGCGGTTTTGTGCGGATGCCCTTTGCCAGTGCGACGCTGGGGGCGGAGCAGCCGCTTCTGAACAGCGAGCTTCTGGGCTATGGCCGCGATCCGCTGCGGCCGATCAAGGACGCGGTGACCGCCGACGGCAATGTGGTCGTGCCCATCGACGCGCAGGCTTTTGGCTTCTGGCTGAAGGCTGCCTTCGGGCAGCCGATCACGACCGGCGCGGATGCACCTTATTCGCATGAGTTCCGCTCGGGGAATTGGACCCTGCCCAGCATGGCCATCGAGACCGGCATGCCGGAGGTGCCGCGTTTCGCCATGTATTCCGGCTGCGTGCTCGACACGCTCAGCTGGCAGATGCAGCGCTCGGGGCTGCTGACCGCGACCGCGAGCCTCGTTGCGCAGGGCGAGACGGCGGCCGCGAGTTCGGCCGCCGGCACACTGGCGGACCTCGCACTACAGCGCTTCGGCCATTTCAACGGCGCGATCACGCGTAACGGTACGGCGCTGGGTAACATCGTCTCGGCCGAGATCACCTATGCCAACAATCTCGATCGCGTGGAAACCATCCGCGCGGATGGGCGCATCGACGGTGCGGACCCCTCCATTGCCGCGCTCACCGGCCGGATCGAAGTCCGCTTCGCCGACCAGCTGCTTGTAACGCAGGCGATCAATGGCGATCCCTGCGAGATGAGTTTCGCCTACACGCTGCCCTCGGGCGAGAGCCTCACGCTGACGGCGCATGCGGTCTATCTGCCCCGCCCGCGCATCGAGATTGCCGGGCCCCAGGGGGTGCAGGCCACATTCGACTGGCAGGCCGCGCGCGACGCCACGCTGGGCCGGATGTGCACCATCACGCTGATCAACGCCGTCGAGGAGTACTGAGCCATGCTGCGCCTGAACCTCGCCCGCGAGCCCTACTGGCTCGATCTCGGCCTTGGCGTGCGCGTCCGGGTCGAACCGCTCACCACTGCGCTGATGGTGGCCGCGCGCAGCGACCCGGTAGTGCGCGACTTGCCGGAAGGTACCAGCGACGATGAGATCGCCGTCATATTCGGCAAGGTGCTGGCTGAACGCGCCATCCTCGATTGGGAGGGCGTGGGCGATGCGAACGGCAATCCCACACCGGTGAGCCCTGAAGGGATCGCCGCGCTGCTCGACATCTGGCCGATCTTCGAGAAGTTTCAGATGGGTTATGTCGCGAAGGGTCTGGAGCTGGAAGCGGAAAAAAACGCCTCCGCGCCCTCGCCGACTGGGTCTACGGCGGGGGCGACAGCTACTGCGCGGCCTGCGCGCAAAGCTGCGAAGCCTGCCCGCAAGTCTTGAACGCCCCGCGCACATGGGAAGGCTGGCAGGTCTGGGATCTGGCCGGGCGGCTGAATGGTCAGATCCGCGCTGTGCCCGGCGTTGTGCTGGGCTGGGACATGACAGCAGCGCTGGCCATGGCAAAGGCACTGGGCGTGGACGCCCGCGCCGCGGCTGAGTTCCTGCCGGTGATCGAGGCGGTGATGGCGCGGCATCTCAATCAGCAGATGGATGGCAGCAGGGAGGCTGACGGATGACAGAAAAACGCGTCAGCGTGCGCCTGTCCGCCACTGGCGGGCGACAGGTGAAGGCAGAGCTGGAAGGCGTCGGCGAGGCTGGATCGCGCGGCTTTGGCCGTCTGTCGCGCGAGATGGAAGGTGCCAATGCCCGGCTCGCGGCATTTGCACGGCGCGCCCGCGTGGCGATGGCAGCGGCTGCAGCAGCGATCGCAGCCGCCGCCACGGCGATGATCCGCTCCGGCCTGCAGGTGGTGGATGCCCAGGCCAAGCTGGCCGCCTCGCTGAATACCACGGTCGAGAGCATCCAGGTGCTCGAGCGCGCGGGCGAACTCGCTGGCGTCTCCATGGGCCAGATCGAACAGGCCACGGTGCAACTGACCCGGAGGCTGAGCCAGGCCGCAGCAGGCACCGGCCACGCCGTGGATGCCCTGACCCGGCTGCGGTTGTCAGCAGCCGAGTTGCAGGCTCTGCCTCTGGATCAGCGCATCGCGCTCATCCAGGACCGGCTAGCGGAGTTTGTACCGGAAGCGCAGCGCGCGGCGGTGGCCTCGCAGCTCTTCGGCGACCGGGCGGCACTGGTCTTCACCCGGATCGACACCGCGACGCTGCGCCAGGCCACACAGGACGTGCGCGACTTCGGGGTCGTAGTCTCCGACCAGGATGCCGCCCAGATCGAGCGCACCAATGATGCGATCTCGCGACTGGGACTGATCTGGCGAGGGCTCTCGAACCAGCTCGCGGTGGCTGCCGCCCCGGCGCTGGAAGCCGTGGCCAATGCCATGGCCTCTGTCGCGCGGACCACGGGGCCGCTGGGCATTGCCATCCGCACGCTTTTTGAGCACCTCGGTCGGCTGACAGCCTATGCGACAGGAATCGCCGCGTTGATGGCGGGGCGGTTTGTTGCCGCCAAGATCGCGGCGGCGGCCTCGGTGCGTGGCCTCGCCATGGCGCTGGTCATCCTGCGCGGCGCGCTGCTGCGCCTGCCGCTTATCGGCCTCGTCGTGGCAGCGGGCGAGCTGATCCACTGGTTCGGGCGACTGGTGCGTGGCGCGGGCGGGTTTGGTGCCGCGCTGTCGCTGCTCGGCGATCTCGCGCGCGAGGTCTGGGAGCGCATGAAGCTCGGCGCGGTCGCCATGGGGCTGGCGATCATGGCAAGCTGGGCCGAGATCAAGGCCGCGATCGCCGAGGCGTTGCAGACCTCGCTGGAAGCCGTGGTCAGCTTCGGTAATGCTGTTCTGAACACCTTCCAGGGGGCGATTGACGCGATCAAGGTGCTCTGGGGGGCGCTGCCCGGTGCCATCGGGGATTTCGCGTTCCAGGCGGCGAACGCGCTGATCGCGGGCGTCGAGGCGATGCTCAACGGTGTTGGTCAACGCATCAACGGGTTTCTGGACGGGATCAACGCCGGGCTCGAGGCGCTGGGCATCGAGCGGCGCATCTCGCTGATCGGCACTCTGGAACTGGGGCGGATCGACAACCCCTTTGCCGGATCAGCGGCGCAGGCGGGAACGGAGGCTCGCGCGGCGTTTCAGGCGGCCTTCAATTCCGAGCCCATCGCGATGCCCGATCTGGGGCTGGGCGATTATGCGGAAGAGGCGCGCGGTCAGGCCGAGGCCCTGCGCGCGACGATGGCGGGTGTGGTCGAGGCTGCAACAGCGCCGCTCGAGTCTGTGGCCGCCCTGCGCGACGCAGTCGCCGCGAGCGGTGCCGAGTCTGAAGCAGCGCTCACTGGCGCGCGCACTGCCGCTGAGGGGCTGGAGGATGCGCTCGATGCCACCGGCGAGGCCGCCAACCGCGCGGGCGGCGCTGGCCGCGGGGCCGGTCAGGCGCTACGCGAGGCCGCCGACACCGCGCGCAATGCCTGGGAGGCGACCGCCGAGGCGGTCCGTGCCGCACAGGAACGCTCGCGCGAGATCGCGCAAGGGCTGGCGCAGGACATCGTCGGGCCGATCAAGGAGGCGCTGAAATCCGGTGAGTTCACCTGGGAGACCTTTGCCAGCGCCATCTCGCGCATCGCCCAGAACCTGGCCAACCGGCTGATCGAACTGGCCTTCAAGCCGATCGAGAACGCGATCATGCGGGCGCTCGGGGGCATGGGCGGCGGCGGCGGTTTCTTCGCGAGCCTCTTCGGTTTTGCACGCGGTGGTGTCTTCGACGGGGGTCAGGAATTGACCGCCTTCGCCCGGGGCGGCGTGGTCAACCGGCCGACGGTGTTTCCCTTCTCGCGCGGGATCGGGTTGATGGGCGAAGCCGGGCCCGAGGCGATCCTGCCGCTTCGGCGCGGGCGCGACGGGCGGCTCGGGGTGGA
>JAFIEG010000130.1 GCA_020832665.1 Pararhodobacter sp.
AAACACAAAATGGGAATCCCCTTTCGATTCAGAGAAAGGCTGAGCCGCTCTAGCGCAGGCTCAACCCGCGACGCCTGAACAGCTCTTCGGCGATGATCAGCTTGCGCACCTCGTTGGTGCCGCCGCCCAGCGAGGCGATGCGGGCATTGCGGTAATGGCGGTTCACTTCCGTTTCCCATACAAAACCCGAACCGCCATGAATCTGCACCGCCCGGTCGGTGACAAAGGCAATCATGTCGGCCCCGAACAGGCAGGAGGCGGCGCATAGCTTGTGAATCTCGCCACGCCCGCCTTCGCCGCGCGCCAGCGCATCGCAGGCCGCCAGCGCGCGGTAGGAATAGGTGCGCGCCGCTTCGATTTGCGTATACATCTCGGCCAGCATCGCCTGCACCATCTGGAACCTGCCGATTGGCCGGCCGAACTGCTTGCGCGTGGCGGCGTATTCCAGCGACAGGTCCAGGCAGCGCTGCGCCGCGCCGATATAGGGCAAGCCCAGAAAGGCGCGCTCGATGTCGAGCCCGCTCATCACGATGCCGACGCCGCCATTTTCCGCCCCCAGCAGGTTGCGCGCCGGCACGCGTACATCGTCGAAAACCAACTCGCCCGTGGGGCAGCCGCGCCAGCCCATCTTGGTCAGAGTCTGCGCAACCGAGAACCCTTGCGTGGCGGTTTCCACTAGGAAGGCGGAAATCCCCTTCGCGCCGCGTTCGGGCGCGGTCTTTGCATAGGTGAGCACCAGATCGGCCACCGGCCCGTTCGAGATGAACATCTTGCGCCCGTTGAGCACATAATCATCGCCATCGCGCACCGCCTTCAGCGCCATCGAGCCCAGCGCGTCCGAGCCTGCGCCCGGCTCGGTCAGCCCCAGCGCGCCGATCTTGCGTCCGGCGCACAGATCGGGGATGTAGCGCGCGATCTGATCCTCGCTGCCATTGCGCAAGATGTTGTTCAGGCACAAATTTTCATGCGGCCCCCAGATGAAGGCGGCATTCAGGTTCCAGTAGCCGAAGGCCTCGCCCACCAGCCCCGCGGCCATCAGATCCATCCCGGCGCCGCCCAGCTCCGGCGGCGCGGTTAGCCCGCAATAGCCATCGGCGCCCAGTTTCTCGATCAGATGCGGCGGATACCAGTCGTCATCGTCCATCTTCGCGAAAAGCGGGTGCAACTCGGCTTCGGCATAGCGAAAGGCCGCATCATATACCGCGCGCTGGTCGTCGCTCAGGTCGAATTGCATGCGAACCCCCGGTTCCTTCGGAATGGGGGATGCACGAGCGCCCGTGCCGCAGGCGCGGGCAGCGCCCGACCGCCCCCCCCGGGCGGGCGCTTCGCTTCCGCCTGCGGTCGGGCACTGCCCGTGCCGATCCGGCGCGACGGTTTGGAAAGTTCGGACCATGCCTTCAGCCTCGCTGAGTGGCGCTTTTCACACCCCCGGAATTGGCGTGCCATGGGCATTGGCGCGCTGGAACGCGGGCCGGGCCATCAGCCGCTCAAGATACGCCGCCGTCTGCGGCTTGTAGTGCGTTGCCAGCCCGATCACCTTGCCCAGATACAGCGCATAGCCGACCGCGATATCGGCCGCGGTGAAGCGCCCGGCGCACAGATACTCGGCCTCTTCCAGCCGCGCATTCACCAGCTTCAGCCGCGCCAGATACCATTGCGTGTAATCCTCGACGACCTGCGCCTGGCGGCGGTCCTTCGGCTCAAAGCGGCCATAGCGCAGAATCAGCGTTTGCGGGAAGGTGAGCGTGGCATCGGCATGGTAAAGCCAGTTCAGCCAGTCGCCATAGACCGGGCTTTCGGGCGTTACCGCCAGGGTGCCGGTGCCGTGCCTGCGCGCCAGGTAATGGCAGATGGCACTGGATTCGCTCATGCGGGTCTCGCCATCGACAAGCCAGGGCACGGTGCCCAGCGGGTTGACCTCCAGATAGGCCGGGTCGCTTGCCCGTGGCGGGAAATCCAGCAGGTGCAGCTTGTAGTTCAGCCCAAGCTCTTCGAGCGTCCAGAGCGCCCTGAGCGAGCGCGAATCCTTGCAATGCCACAGCTCGATCATTCGCCCTCTCCCTCGATCTCGGCAATCAGTTGCCGCGCCTTTACCTGCTGGCCCGGCTGCACCGCCACCGCCTGCAACCGCCCCGCCATCGGCGCTTTCAGCGGGTGCTCCATCTTCATCGCCTCAAGCACGGCGATAACCTGCCCGCGTTCGACCGGCGCGCCCAGCTTTGCATCGACCGAGACCACCGCCCCCGCCATCGGCGCCAGCAGCCTCCCATCGCCGCCCGTCTGCGCGGTCTGCGGCGCGGCGAGGGTAACATCGCGCAGCGTCAGCCCGTCGAAATGCAGAAGATCGCCTTCGAAGGCGAAGGGCAACATTGCCGCCACGTCGCCTGCCTGATACCGGCACAACCCGTCCTGCAGCGCCGTGATCGCCACTTCCGGCCCGCCTTCAATATCAACCACCGGCCCCGGCGCGAAGCGCAGCGCCACCTCATGCACCGCCTCGCCCAGCCCCAGCTTGAAGCGATGCATCCGGCGTGGCCCGTTCGACCAGCCGAAGCGAGGAGCGAAAGGGTCGGTGCCGCGCGCGGCGAAAAGAAACGCCGCCAGCCCCAGCTTCAGCGCATCCGGCGCGGCGACGGCTAGGCTGGCATCGCCCGCGAACGCCTCTTGCAGAAAAGCCGTCGTCGCCCCGCCAGTGGCAAAATCGTCATGGCGCAGCAGCGCGGCCAGAAATGCGCGGTTGGTGGTCAGGCCCAGTATTTCCGTGGCCTCCAGCCCGGCGATCAGCCGCCGCCGCGCCGTCTCGCGGTCGGGGCCATGGGCGATGATCTTTGCCAGCATCGGGTCGTAATCGGCGCCCACCACCTGCCCCTCTTCCAGCGCGTGATCGACCCGCAACCCCGGCGCCGGACGCCAGCGCAGCACGCGCCCGCTCTGCGGCAGAAAGCCCTGCGCCGGGTCTTCGGCATAAAGCCGAACCTCGATGGCATGGCCGTTCAGCGCTACCTGTTCCTGGCTCAAGGGCAGCGCCTCGCCACGCGCCACACGGATCTGCCAATCCACCAGATCAAGCCCCGTCACCGCCTCGGTCACCGGGTGCTCGACCTGCAGGCGGGTGTTCATCTCAAGAAAATGGAACTCGCCGCCCTCATCGAGCAGAAACTCCACCGTCCCGGCGCCCACATAGCCGCAGGCGCGCGCGGCATCCACCGCCGCCGCCCCCATGCGCGTGCGCAGTTCGGCATCAACAGCGGGCGAGGGTGATTCCTCGACCACCTTCTGATGGCGGCGCTGCACCGAACAGTCACGCTCGCCCAGATGGATCACATTGCCAAGGGAATCGGCAAAGACCTGAATCTCCACATGCCGGGGCCGGATCAGCGCGCGTTCCAGTATCAGCGCGCCTTCGCCAAAGCTCTTTTCGGCCTCGGAACGCGCGCGCGCCAGCGCCTCGGCCAGATCGCCTTCGCCATGAACCAGCCGCATGCCCTTGCCGCCCCCCCCGGCGCTGGCCTTCACCATCAGCGGAAAGCCCAGCCGCGCGCCCTCGGCCATCAGCACGTCGTCAGACTGATCCGCGCCCTGATAGCCCGGCAGGCAGGGCACACCAGCGGCCTGCATCGCCGCCTTGGCCGCAGCCTTCGAGCCCATCATCTCCATTGCCGCGGGCGGCGGGCCGATGAAGATCAGCCCGGCCTCGGCGCAGGCGCGCGCAAATGCGGCGCTCTCCGACAGGAACCCGTAGCCCGGATGCACCGCCTGCGCGCCCGCGCGCCTTGCGGCGGCGATGATCGCCTCGCCATCCAGATAGGCAGGCGCCGGGCCGATGGACAGCGCCAGATCGGCGGCCAGCGCATGCGGGGCACCGTTATCGGGCTCGGTGAACACCGCCACTGTGCGATAGCCCATCGCGCGCGCGGTGCGGATGATGCGCGCGGCAATCTCGCCGCGATTGGCAATCAGGATCGTGTCGAAGCTCATAGCCGCGCCGCCCCGAATGTGTTGGGCCGCAGGCGCCGCGCTTCGCCCTCGCGGAAGATATCCAGCACCATCGCCAGCACCTGCCTTGTGTCGCGCGGGTCGATGATGCCGTCATCTTCCAGCCGCGCCGAGGACATCAGCGCCGTGGTCTGCGCCTCCAGCATCGCGGCGGTGCCCTTTTCCAGCGCGTCGAGCTTGCCCTCATCCACCTCGCCGGCAGCGCGCATCTTCGCCTCGGTGACGATGCGCAGCACCTGACCCGCCTGCGCGCCGCCCATCACCGCGGTGCGGCTGCTGGGCCAGGCGAAGATGAAGCGCGGATCAAAGCCGCGCCCGCACATGGCATAATTGCCCGCCCCGTAAGAGCCACCCACGACAAAGGAAACCTTGGGCACGCGGGCATTGGCCACGGCCTGGATCATTTTTGATCCATGCTTGATGATACCTGCGCGCTCGGGCTCGGTGCCGACCAGAAAGCCGGTGGTGTTGTGCAGGAAAAGGATCGGCGTGCCCGACTGGTCGCAAAGCTGGATGAACTGCCCCGCCTTGGCCGCGCCATTGGCGGTGATCGGGCCGTTATTGCCAATGACGGCGCATTCCAGCCCCTCCACCCGCATCTGCCCGCAGATCGTGGCCTGATCGTATTCGCGCTTGAACTCCAGAAATCGCGAGCCGTCACCCAGACGCGCGATGATCTCGCGGCAGTCATAGGGCTGCTTGGGATCGGCCGGCACGATTCCCATCAGATCCGACGCGGGGTAAAGCGGCTTCTCCCATGCGCGCACGGGAGCGGGCGGCGTCTCGCCCGCCCAGGGCAGCGCCGAGATCACCTCGCGCGCCAGGCGAATGCCGTCGGCGTCATCCTCGGCCAGGTAATCGCCGGTGCCGGCCACCTGACAATGCATCTCGGCACCGCCCAGTTCCTCGTCGCTGGCCACCTCGCCGGTGGCCGCCTTCAGCAGCGGCGGGCCTGCCAGATACATCGTCGCCTGCCCGCGGACCATGATCGTGTAATCCGATAGCCCCGGCTGATAGGCGCCACCGGCGGTGGCCGAGCCATGCACCACGGTAACCTGCGGAATGCCCAGCGCCGACAGCCGCGCCTGATTGGCAAAACCGCGCCCGCCGGGGATGAACACCTCGGCCGCATAGGCCAGATTGGCCCCGCCCGACTGGCTGAGCGAAACCATCGGCAAACGGTTCTCGCGCGCAACCTCCTGCAGGCGCAACTTCTTGGCCAGCCCGTCGGGCGTAACGGTGCCGCCCTTGACGGCGAAATTGTCCACCACCACCTGGCAGCGCACCCCGCTCACCCGGCCGATCCCGGCAATCGCGCCGGCACCGGCGCCGGTGCCGTCCTTGTCGCCATAGCGATTCCAGCCGGCCAGCGCGCAAAGCTCCAGCCAGGGCGCGCCCGGGTCCAGCAGCAGCGCCAGCCGGTCGCGCGGCAACAGCATGCCGCGCTTTCCATAGCGCGCCCGCGCTGCCTCGCCGGCCTCTTCCACCGCCGCCTCAATCGCCTTTACCGCCGCCAGCGCCGCTTCCATGCGCGCGGCATTGGCCTCGAAGTCCGGGCTTGCCTCGACCACCTCGCTATGCAGCAGCGCCATGCCCCGCCCCTTCATCTTGCCCAAAATACGCCGGGGGGAGTCGGCGCAGCCGACGGGGGGCAGCGCCCCCCCCCCCCC
>JAFIEG010000036.1 GCA_020832665.1 Pararhodobacter sp.
GCGGCAGAGGCCGAGGCGCGGGCTGCGGAAGAAGCGGCAGCGGCAGAGGCCGAGGCACAGGCGGCAGAGGAAGCGGCAGCGGCAGAGGCCGAAGCGCAGGCTGCGGAAGAAGCGGCAACGGCAGAGGCCGAAGCTCGGGCGGCGGAAGAGGCTGCAGCGGCAGAGGCCGAAGCGCGGGCTGCGGAAGAGGCTGCAGCGGCAGAGGCCGAAGCGCGGGCTGCGGAAGAAGCTGCGGCGGCAGAGGCCGAGGCGCAGGCGGCAGAGGAAGCGGCAGCGGCAGAGGCCGAAGCGCAGGCTGCGGAAGAAGCGGCAACGGCAGAGGCCGAAGCTCGGGCGGCGGAAGAGGCTGCAGCGGCAGAGGCCGAAGCGCGGGCTGCGGAAGAGGCTGCAGCGGCAGAGGCCGAAGCGCGGGCTGCGGAAGAAGCTGCGGCGGCAGAGGCCGAGGCGCAGGCGGCAGAGGAAGCGGCAGCGGCGGAAGCCGAAGCGCAGTCGGCCGAGGCCGAAGCGCTTGCCGGGATCGATCTGGTCGATCCGACAGTTGCCGAAGATGACGAAGCGCCGGCAGCCGCGACGCCAGAGACGGCGGCCGCCCCCGAGGAGGTGGTCGAGGAAACGCTCGACGCGCAGTCGATCCGCACCAGCGAGCAGGATTTCGCAACCGCCATCGGCGCTGCGGCAGACAGGGCCGCGCCGGGCAGCGGGCGCAGCGGGCTGAGCAATCTCGAAACGGCGCTCCTGCTGGGCCTGGGTGCGATCGTTGTCGGATCGGTGCTGCGCAGTGGCGAGCGGGTGGTGGAGAATACGGGCGACCGCGTCGTGGTCGAGGGTCCGCGTGGCTTTGCTGTTTACAAGGATGACGACGCGCTCTTGCGTCAGCCGGGCGCGACGGTGCGCACGGAAACCTTTTCCGACGGGTCTTCACGCACCACGCTCGACCGGATTGACGGATCGCAGGTGGTAACGATCCGTGATTCGCGCGGGCGGGTGTTGCGTCGTGCCGCCCTCTATCCTGACGGCACGCAATACGAATTGTTCGACGATCTCGAACCGACGCCGGCAGTTGATGTGCGCGAGCTTCAGGCAAGGCGCCCGTCACGGCGCAGCCTGTCGGTGGCAGACAGCGATCTGATCACCTTGCGCGCGGCGATGCGCGAAGACATGGCCTATGACGTGGGCCGGACCTTCAGCCTGCGCCAGATTCGCGAGATCGAGCAGGTGCGAAGCCTTGTCCCGGCGATCGAGCTGGATACGATCACCTTCGCGACCGGCTCTGCCGCGATTCCCGCCGGGCAGTCGCGCAGCCTTGTTCGGCTGGGCATCCTGATCGAAGAGCTGCTGTTCGAGAACCCGCGCGAGATGTTCCTGATCGAAGGCCATACCGACGCGGTGGGGAGCGAAAGCTATAACCTTGCGCTGTCGGACCGGCGCGCGGAAACGGTGGCGCTTGCCCTGACCGAGGCTTTCCGCATCCCGCCTGAAAACCTGATCGTTCAGGGCTATGGCGAATCCTTCCTCAGGGTGCAGACGCAGGCGGCAGAGCAACGCAACCGCCGCGCGACGGTGCGCAGGATCACCCCGCTGCTGCGCCAGATCGCGGCGAACTGAGAGCGCCCATCGGCAAAGGCTGGGCGCGCGGACCCGTGTATCGGTTTTCTGCGCGAGCCCTTTTGAAAGCGCGTATTTTGGGGAAGGGTTGGCGGAGTTGCTTGCTGGCTGAAATCGTCGAACCGCGCCCGAAACAAAGGCGTGCCGGGGCGCCCGGGTCGGGTTTGGCGCAAACCAGCGCGAGTGATGCGGCCAGTCCGGGAAGACGGCAGGGGTTGTCGATGAAGGGAACTCTCAAGCCATTCGGGCGGAATGCGCGATTGCCGGGTCCGAACAGGCGGAAGCTGGTTGAGGAAGCTGCGTTTCTGCGTCCGGGCAGATGCGCGAGGCGGCGTTGGACCGAATTCGACGCTCGGCCATGCTCAAGGTCACTACTTTGCAAATGGTGCTTCCTGCGCACCACCCCCATGCACCAATCGCGCTTTTCCAGGGCTTCGCGCGTACCGCAACCCCCGACGATCAGCACGCAGTGTCCACCCGGCTGCGCTGACACCATGCGGTTAGTATGTTCTGCAACCAACATCAGCCGCGGGACCATCATGATCCCCAGCCATTATATCCCGCCAGCCGAAGCCGAAGCCAACTTCTATGCAGCTCTGGAAATTGAACCCATGGCTGCGTAACGAAGACAAATCAGCCTCCGGCAGACCCGGCGCGGTACACGTTGCTGGCTTTGGGGACGCCGTAGTTCCTTGCGAGTTGCTCGGCCGTGAAGAAGATGTTGGTAACGGAATTCTGTTCGTTCATTTGGGGCTCCATATCAGTAGCTCGGAGGACAGGCTGCGATGGGTCTTTCCGCATGGACAGACGAAGGTGCCGTTGGGATTTTCGTTCTGACTGAAGAAGCTTTTTCGGGTCACATAGCGCCGCGTGCGACGTGGCTGGCTACCGCGTGCAAATTGTAGCCCCAGCGATGTTGGGCGAGCGAAGAGTGGCGCACGCCAGACTCAAAGACCCAATGGCTTCAATGCTTTGAAGTGGTGCCCGGGGGCGGAATCGAACCACCGACACGAGGATTTTCAGTCCACTGCTCTACCCCTGAGCTACCCGGGCACGGGTGAGGGGCTTGCCCTCGGGTGGCCCGCTTCTTAGGCGAGCGCGCGCGGGGTGTCCAGAGGGATTTTTCGGGCTGCGGCGGCCGGGCCCGGAAAGGGGCGCATGGGCGCGTCCGGGGGCCGGGCGGGGGGCGTCAGTATTGCGGTTTGGGCTCAGTGGCCAGTCGCGGCATCAGTGCCAGGCCGATACGGGCGACGATCACGGCCAGCACGATTCGCGCCAGATGGTGCAGCGTCACATAGACGACCGCCAACTGCAGCGACAGCGCCACCAGTGACATCTCGCTGATGCCGCCTGGCGCGAAGGCCAGCAGAACCGCCGGCGCCGGCTCGCCCGTCGGCACCGCGAGCAGCATGGCGAAGATGCCGGCCAGGCCCAGCAAGGCGGCGACGCTGATCGCCGACAGCCACAGCGCCTGGAGCAGTTGCCGGCGGTCGAAACCGCTGAAGCGCGCGCCCAGCGCCGTGCCCAACACGCCCTGGGTGAGAACCACCATCCAGCCCGGCGGTGCGGCCTCGGTCAGCCCGGCGACATGGGCGATCGCGCTCAGCGCCAGTGGCCCGGCCAGCACCGCCGCCGGCAGCCGCAGCCGCGCCGCCCCCCACCAACCCAGCACCGCACAGGCGAGCAGGATTGACCCGTCGCGCGCATCCATTTGCCCTTCGCCGCCTGCCATCGCCAGCCCGGAGCTGCTGCCCACCGCCTGGCCCGAGAACAGCGCAAAGCCCAGCGGGATGAACAGAATGCACAGGAACAGCCGCAGGAATTGCAGCATGATCAGCATGGGCATGGCGGCACCGGCTTTCTCGCCCAGATCCAGCGCTTCGATGAAGCCGCCGGGCATGGCCGCGAAGAAGGCGGTGCGCCCGTCGATACGCCCGAGACGACGGTAGAGCAGGAAGGACAGCGCATGCGCCAGCGGCACGAACAGCACCAGCCCCGCCAGGCTGATCCACCAGCGCGCGGCGTGGTCCAGGAAATCGGGCGGGAAATGTGCCCCGATCGCGACGCCGATTACCGGCACCAGCACGAAACGCCATTTCTGCGGCACGGCGACGGGATGACCGAAGAGGCGCAGCCCGAAACCGGCGGCCAGGGCGGTGACCAGAAGCGAGCCGAAGAGCATGCCCAACGGCATGCCCGCCGCCAGCGCCAGCCCGCCGCCAAGCGCACCCAGCGCATAGGTGGCGGCGATGCCGCCGAACCGGAGCCCGGAGGAGAATTTTTTTAGATCCGGCATGGGCAAGCCATTGGCCTTTCGTCGGGCAGTGCGGGGGGGCGCTGCCCCCCGTCGCCCTCGCCGGGCAACTCCCCCCGGCGGATTGCCGGCAAGATGAAATGGCGCTGGAGGGGGGCGCCGCGATGCGCGGTGGCGGGGGCTGTCACATCTGCCCGCCCGCAATCTCGATGCACTGGCCGTTTACGCTTTCCGAACCGGGCAGGCACAACCACAGCGCCGCCGAGGCGACCTCGTCGGGGCGGATGAGGCGTTTGTGGCGGTTGGTCTTGACCATCATCGCCTGCGCCTCGTCCTGGCTGATGCCGGCGCGGCTGGCGATCGATTCAGTGTTGCGGGTGACGATGTCGGTTTCGACATAGCCCGGGCAGAGCGCGTTGAAGGTCAGCCCCGAGCCCAGGAAATCCTCGGACAGGCCGCGCATCAGCCCGATCATGCCGTGCTTTGAGGCAGTATAGGCGGGCGCGCCCCTGAGCCCCTTAAGCCCGGCGACGGAGGCGACGAAGATCATGCGCCCCCAGCCCTCGGCATGCATGCCGTTCAGGCAGGCCTGGGCGGTGAGCATGGCGCCGTCCAGGTTGATCGCCATCATGCGCCGCCAGAAGGCGAGGTCCATCTTGTGGATGGCCTTGCCCTCGGCGATGCCGGCATTGGGCACGCAGATGGTGACCGCGCCGCGCGCCGCGATGGCCGCTTCGCAGCCCGTGCGCAGGCTTTCCTCGTCGGCTACGTCCATCTGCAGCGGGTGCAGGCCCGGGAACTCGGCGGCAGCCGCTTCGAGCACGTCGAGGCGCCGGCCGGTGATGGTGACCGCTGCGCCGGCATCGGCAAGCGCGCGGGCGATGGCCAGGCCGATGCCGGTGCCGCCGCCGGTGATCAGGGCGTGGCGCCCGGCGAGGGGGGTATTGCTCATGTGATATCCTTCTTCACGCGTTTTGCGCAAAGCCTAGCGGGCAAGGTCGCGCTTGCCCAGATGTGCCGTGCTGCCGTGTCGTGACGTTGCGCGCCGGGGCAGGCGGTGGCTTGACCGCGGTTCGGGGGCGTGGCTTGCTGAGCGGGCAGGGGCCGGCGGAGGGCCCGTCAGGAGGGGAGTGGCAGTGATGCGCGCGGCGGTCTTGCGGGAATACAATGCCGATCTGTCGATCGAGGCCGTGGCGGACCCGGTTTGCGAGCGCGACGGGGTGGTGTTGCGGGTGATGGCCTGCGGCATCTGCCGCTCGGACTGGCATGGCTGGGTGGGCGAGCATCCGCGCGTCAGGCCCGGGCAGATTCCGGGCCATGAATATTGCGGCGAGGTCGTCGAGGCCGGCCCCGATGCCGGCTGGGCGGTGGGCGAGCGGCTGATCGCGCCCTTCATCCTGGCCTGCGGGAAATGCGCCTATTGCCGCTCGGGGCATGCCAATAACTGCACCGACCAGCGCCTGCCCGGTTTCAGCGAGCCGGGTGCCTGGGCGGAATACATCTCGGTGCCACGCGCGCATAATCTGGTGCGCCTGCCCGAGGGGATGGACCCGGTCACCGCCGCCGGGCTGGGCTGCCGGGTGACCACCGCCTGGCACGCGCTGACCGGCCGGGCGGCGCTGCAGGCGGGCGAGTGGCTGGCGGTGCATGGCACCGGCGGGATCGGGCTTTCCTGCCTGATCCTGGGCCGCGCGCTGGGGGCGCGGGTGGTCGTGGTGGATGTGGTGCCCGAAAAGCTGAGCCACGCGCTGGCGCTGGGTGCCGAGGCGGCGATCGATGCGCGCGAGGGCGATGTCGGCGAACGCATCCGTGCCGTGGCGGACGGGCAGGGGGTGCACGTGTCGGTCGAGGCGCTGGGGATCGAGGCGACGGTAAATGCCTCGCTCGACTGCCTGCGCCCGCTGGGGCGGCATGTGCAGGTGGGCATGCCGGTGGGGCATACGGCGCGGATGATGGTGACCATGAGCGAGGTCTATCTGAAGAACCTGGCGCTTTTCGGCACGCGCGGCATGCCGGCCTGGCGCTACCCCGAATTGCTGGGGCTGATCGGCGCCGGGCGGGTGGATGTGTCGCCCCTGATCGCGCGGCGCGTGGGCTTGTCTGCTGTGTCGGACGAGTTGCGTGTCTTCAACGGGCCGGCGCCACCGGGGGTGGCGGTGATCGACGATTTTGCCGGCTGAGCGCGTGGCGGCGGGGCTCCCGCGCCTTGTCGAGGCCCTGGCGGGCCTCTCCGCGGCTTGGGCCGGGCCGCGCGGCGGTGGCGCGTCTGCGACCGGGGCGCGGCTCCGGCCGCTGCGACAGGCGCCAGCATTGGCCGGCCGGGCTGGTCGGGAGCCCGGTTGCGACGGATTCGTCGTTACTGGACGGGTTCAGCGCGGGGCGTGGTTGCCGGCGATGGGCTGCGGCTTCATGTTGGTCATGCTGCGCCAGAGCCATTCCCACGGTCCGACAAGGAAATGGCGGAACCACAGCTGCGCGAAGAGCAGGAGAAGCGCATAAAGCCCGGCCGCGACGGCCAGCACCGCCAGCGTGCCCAACTGGCCGATCAGCCCGAAACCCCAGCCATAAAAGATCAGCTGTCCGAAAACGGCCGACATCAGGTATCCGGTCAGCGTCATTCGCCCCAGCGGCGCAAGCAGCCAGCGCACGCCGCTGGCGGCCGGGCCGGCCAGCGCCGCACCGATCAGCAGCAGATAGCCCAGCGCCATGACCGGGCCTTGCAGGTTGAGAAGCGCCCAGATTCCCTCGGCCTCGACCGCAAAGCGCAGCGCCAGCTTCATGAGCAGCCCGGCCAGCGTGAGCGCGAGCCCCAGCCCGAGCAGGCGCGCGCGGTTCTCGGCCAGCGCCAGCACCAGCCCGCTCTTGCCCGCGGCGAGACCCAGAAGGAACAGCCCCGAGAGCGTGAAAAGCCGTAGCACCAGCATGCTGTCGGCGCTTTCCGAGGCGTTCATGATCATGTGCCAGTTCTGGCGCAGCGTATCCGCGATTTGCGGCGAGGCATAGGCATCGAGGCTGTCGAGATGGCCGCGCGGCACCGGTGCTGGCGCGCCGTAACCGCCAAGCGCCAGCGTCAGCGGTGCGGCCAGGATCAGTGCCAGCGCCAGCGCGGTGATCAGCCGTGTGGGGAGGCGTGCGGCGAGCGGCAGGATCAGGCCGAGCAGGGCATAGGTCATCAGGATATCGGCCCAGAACAGGAACAGCGCGTTGAACAGCCCAATCAGGAACAGTGTTCCCAGCCGGCGGATGAACCGGCGCCCGGGCCGTTCATCGGCGGCAAGCGCCTTGTTCAGGATGATGCTGAAGCTGAAGCCGAACATGAAGGAAAACGCCGCCAGCGCCTTTCCATCGACGAAAATGCGCAGGAAGGCCCAGACCATGTGGTCAAAGGTGCCGAGCATCTCGGCGCGCATTTCGGGGGTCAGATAGGCCAGTCCCGAAAAGGTCATCATGTTCATGGCGATGACGCCGGCCAGGGCCACGGCGCGCAACGAGTCGATCAGGGCATGGCGGTCTTGTTTTGTCTGTTCAGCCATGCCGTCACCTGCTTTCCGATCTCCTTGCGCCTACCGTGTCGTCCCAAATGCGAGGATCTACCGCACCCACTTCGGCGCGCAGGCGCGGTTCTGTTGCAATTCCAATATTGGCTCTCGCGTGCAGGGTGTCCAGCAACCGGCCCCGGCGCCGGCAAAAACATGCTCAATTTCCGTTCACGGCCTTGTGATCGGGGCTTTGCGGCAGGGGCTGGGGTGGCGGAGTGAACCCCGCCCAGCGGGGTTTATGGAGGCGCCGGGAGATGCCCGATCCGGCAGGCGGCGGTTACGGCCCAAGCCTGGCGGTTCTTCCGCAAAATAACTGATCAATCGCCGGCGGCGGCAATGGTGGCGCGCACCGCGTGTTGCCAGGCGCGGTAGCGCGCTTCGCGCTCGTCTTGCGCCATGGCCGGCTCGAAACGGCGCTCAGCCGCCCAGTCGGCGGCAAATTCATCGGTGCCGGCGCATAGCCCGGCGCGCGCGCCGGCCAGCCAGGCCGCGCCCAGCGCGGTGGTTTCCAGCACCTGCGGGCGGTCCACGGGGGCGCCCAGGATGTCGGCAAGGAACTGCATCGCGTAATCAGAGGCGCTCATGCCGCCATCCACCCGCAGCGTGCCGGCGCGCGCGGGGGCGCCGCTGCGCGCCCAGTCGTCCTGCATCGCCGCCCACAGGTCGCGGGTCTGGAAGCCCACGCTTTCGAGCGCCGCGCGCGCCAGCTCGGCCGGGCCGGCATTGCGCGTCAGCCCGAAGATGGCGCCGCGCGCAGCGGGCTGCCACCAGGGCGCGCCCAGCCCGGTGAAGGCGGGCACCATGATCACCTGCTGCGCCGGGTCGGCCTGGCGCGCCAGCACCTCGCTGCGCGGCGCCGAGGCGATGATCTTCAGCCCGTCGCGCAGCCACTGCACCACGGCGCCGGCGATGAAGATCGCGCCCTCCAGCGCGTAGGTCACCTGCCCGTCGAGCCGGTAGGCGATGGTTGTCAGAAGCCGGTTATGCGAGGGCACGATTGTCGAGCCGGTGTTCATCAGCGCAAAGCAGCCCGTGCCATAGGTTGATTTCAGCATGCCGGGCTCGAAACAGGCCTGGCCGATGGTGGCGGCCTGCTGATCGCCCGCCACGCCGAGAATGGGGATGGCGCGGCCGAAGAGCGCGGCATCGGTGGTGCCGAACTCGGCGTTGCAATCAAGCACCTCGGGCAGGAGGGCGCGCGGCACCCCGAAAAGCCGGCACAGATCGTCATCCCAGTCGCCCCGGCGGATGTCGTAAAGCGCGGTGCGCGCGGCGTTGGTGGCATCGGTGACATGCGCGCGCCCGGCCGTAAGGTGCCAGATCAGGAAACAGTCGATGGTGCCGAAGGCCAGCTTGCCGGCCTCGGCGCGTTCGCGCGCGCCGGGCACATGCTCGAGCAACCAGGCGATCTTGCTGGCCGAGAAATAGGGGTCCAGCAGCAGCCCGGTGCGCCCGGTGACCAGGCTTTCCTGGCCCTCGTCGCGCAGGCGGTGGCACAGATCGGCGGTGCGCCGATCCTGCCAGACAATGGCGCGGTGAATGGGCTCGCCGCTCTCGCGGTCCCAGATCACCACCGTTTCGCGCTGATTGGTGATGCCGATGGCGCCGATCTCGCCGCCGGCCTTGTCGATGGCGCCCTGCGCGGTGGTGCGTACGCTTTGCCAGATTTCGGCCGGGTCATGCTCGACAAGGCCGGGGGCGGGGTAATGCTGGGCGAATTCCTTTTGCGCCGAGGCCACCGGGCGCAGCGTGCGATCGAAAACGATGGCGCGGCTTGAAGTCGTGCCCTGATCGATGGCGAGAATGTGCATCGCTTCCCCTCCCTGCGCCTGGTGTCCCGGTCAAATGGGTGCCCGCAAGCGGGGCTTGCGTCAAGCGCCGCAAGGGGGGCGCTGCCCCCCGGTCCGCCTGACGGCGAGCTCCCCCCGGAGTATTGGGGGCAAGATGAAGAGGAAGGGCGCCCGCCTGGGTGCGCGGGGCGGGTGGGTGGGAGCGCGGCCCGGCCGGCACCGGTGGCGGCAATCTGACCGCCCTTCAACCTTGTAGCAGAGCCATTGCTTCGGCGTGGATCTCGCCATTGGCCGCGGCCAGCACCTGCCCGCCGTGATGTGCCTTGCCGCCCTGCCAGTCGGTGACCAGCCCGCCTGCGGCCTCGATCACGGCGATCGGGGCGTGGATGTCATGCGCGCCCAGCCCTGCCTCGATCACCAGATCGATCTGGCCCGCCGCAACCAGCGCATAGGCGTAGCAATCGTTGCCGTAGCGTGTGAGCCGCGCGCGCGCGGCGACGCGTTTGAAGGCGGCGCGCTCGGCCGGGCTGCCGATTTCGGGGAAGGTGGTGAACAGCGTCGCCTGATCGAGCGGGCGCGGAGGGCGCGTGTGCAGGGCGGCCTTGCCCATCGGGCCCTTGACCCAGGCCTCGCCCAGCCCGCCCCAGAATCGTTCGCCGATATAGGGCTGATCGATGATGCCCAGCAGCGGTCCGGAGGCATCCGACAATGCGACCAACACCCCCCAGGTGGGCGTGCCGCTCATGAAACCGCGGGTGCCGTCAACCGGGTCGATGACCCAGGTGAACCCGCTTTCGCCGGCGCTGGCGCCGCCTTCCTCGCCCAGCACCGCATCATGCGGGCGCAGCCGTGCCAGCGCCGCGCGGATCGCGGCCTCGGCCTCGTGATCAGCGGCGGTGACGGGGTCGAACCCGCCGCCTGCATCCTTGTTGGCGGCATCGAGCCCCGGCTGGCGGAAGTGGCGCAGCACCACGGGGCGCGCGGCATCGGCAAGCGCGTGGGCGGTGCGCCACAATTCGGCGGCGAGCGGGGCGGGGTAGGGGCTGTTCATGGATGGGCAGTCGCAGCTTCGCGAGATCCGGGCGTGGGGCAGAGAGGGCCGGAAGGCCCGACCATAAACTGCCTAACGCGCGCCTCCCATGCCGGCAAGCCCTTGCGGGCGTCTCAGGCGGCTTGCGAGAGCACGCGCGCGAGGTCGAACAGGCGCTTTCGCTGTGCCTCGGGGATGGCGTAATAGGCGCGAACCAGTTCCATGGCTTCCTTGTTGCCCATGAAATCGGCCCTGTCGGCGCCGCTATCGCTCGTCAGCCCCTCATAGAAGAACTCGATTCCGACATCCAGCGTGCGCGCGATGTCCCAAAGCCGCGATGCGCTGACGCGGTTCATCCCGGTTTCGTATTTCTGAATCTGCTGGAACTTGATGCCCACAGCATCGGCAAGCTGCTGTTGGGTAATGCCGATCATCCAGCGCCGTTGCCGGATGCGCTTGCCGACATGAACATCTACCGGGTGTGCCACTAAACCGTCTCCTCTTTGTGCTTTGGCCACCAGCCTTGCAGTGCCTCGTGGCGAGCTGCTGCCGATGGTTCTATTTGGATATAAGCAATATTCGTGCCAAACACGCCAACTCCGCAAATTTATTTTTCGCAGGGGGTGGGAAGCCTTCCCCGGTTGCGCTGTCGCGCACAATCTGCGGGTG
Organism: Pararhodobacter sp.; assembly: GCA_020832665.1. Lineage (GTDB taxonomy): Bacteria > Pseudomonadota > Alphaproteobacteria > Rhodobacterales > Rhodobacteraceae > Pararhodobacter. The sequence continues at coordinate 10,888 of JAFIEG010000036.1, forward strand.
ATAATCCTAAAGGCGAGTTCGAGATTGCCGTTGCATCCAGTGCGGGATTTGCAATTTGCAACGGTTTTCGCTTATCAACCTGCGCGTGTGCTCTCGATTTGCAAATCCCAGCAAAAGGGTTCTTTACCTTGCCGTCACCTGCCAGCATGGTCTGCGCCGCAGGCAACAAGTGGCGCGCCCCTGCCATTGGCGCGCGCCGGCAGTGCAAGGAGAGAGATGCATGCGCGCCTTCGTTCTGGCCTCAACCGACCAGCCACCCGAGCTGACCGAAATGCCCGTACCCGCCCCCGCCCCCGGCCGGGTGCGGCTGAAGATCGCCGCTTGCGGTCTGAATTTCGCCGATCTGCTGATGGCCGAAGGCCGCTATCAGGAACGCCCGGCGCTGCCCTTCGTCATGGGCATGGAGGTGGCCGGCACCGTCGATGCGTTGGGCGAGGGGGTGACGGGGCTGGCGCCAGGCCAGCGCGTGGCGGCCTTTGCCGGTCAGGGCGGGCTGGCGGAATATGGCTGTTTTCCGGCAGATCGCTGCCTGCCTATCCCCGAAAACATGCCCTTCGAGCAGGCGGCGGGGTTTCTCGTTGCCTATGGCACCTCGCATGTGGCGCTGGCGCATCGTGCGCGGCTGCGCGCGGGCGAGACGCTCATGGTGCTCGGCGCCGCCGGCGGGGTGGGGCTGACCGCGGTTGAAATCGGCGCCCGCATGGGGGCGCGGGTGGTGGCGGTGGCGCGCGGTGCCGAGAAGCTGGAGGTCGCACACAGGGCCGGCGCCGAGGTGCTGATCGACAGCGCCGGCAAGACCGAGCTGAGAGCGGCCTTCAAGGCGCTGGGCGGGGTGGATGTAGTCTATGACGCGGTGGGCGAGCCCGCGGCCTCGGCGGCGCTGCGCGCGCTCAACCCCGAGGGGCGGTTTCTGACCATCGGTTTCGCCGGTGGGCAGGTGCCGCAATTTCCGGCCAATATCCTGCTGGTCAAGAATATCGACGTGATCGGCTTCTACTGGGGCGGCTATGCGGCATTCAACCCGCAGGTGATCGACGAATCGCTGGTCAGGCTGATCGACTGGTATGCCGAGGGCGGGTTGAAACCGCATGTCAGCCATGTCCTGCCGCTTGAGCGCACGGGCGAGGCGATGACGCTTTTGCGCACGCGCAAGTCAACCGGCAAGGTGGTGGTCACCATGGGCGAAGGGGGCGACGGCGACGGCGGCGCAGGTTAAGCGGCGGCCATTTCGGCCAGCGGGGCCGCAGACGGGGCCCCGGCAAGCCGCCGCATCGCGCTCGACTGAACGATGCGGACCGATTTGCCGAGAGTTTTACTTTGGCAACGGTCCGGTTTCGCTTGAAAAGCCGGGCTCGAGAAACGATATTGCGCTTAATCGCAGCACCCCCGGCATGAGGTCGGGGCCTTGTTGCGGCCGCAGATATCCAACGGAGGTTCTACATGGCCAACTATCAGTCGGTGCGTGCGGCCCAGACCGGCGCCCTTGGCGCCCGGATCGACGCCGGCCTGCGCGCGCATATGAACAAGGTCTACGGCACCATGGGCGTGGGCATGCTGATTACCGCGCTCGCTGCCTGGGCAATCGCGGGGCTGGCGACTTCGAGCGCGCCGACCGCGGCCCAACTGCCCAACGGCACCTATCTGAGCGATCTGGGCGTGCTGCTCTACGGCACGCCGCTGCGCTGGGTGCTGATGTTCGCACCGCTTGCCTTCATCCTGTTCGGCTGGGGGGCGCTGATGCGTCGGGCCTCGGCGGCGGGCGTGCAGTTGGGCTTCTTCATCTTCGCCACCGCGATCGGCGTGTCGCTCAGCTCGATCTTCCTGGTCTTCACCAGCTTCTCGATCGTGCAGACCTTCCTGGTCACCGCCATCGCCTTCACCGGGCTCAGCCTTTACGGCTATACCACCAAGCGCGACATGTCGGGCATGGGCACCTTCCTGATCATGGGCGTGATCGGCGTTCTGGTGGCGATCGTGATCAACCTGTTTCTGCAGTCGCCGGCCATGATGTTTGCCATCTCGGTGATCGGTGTGCTGGTCTTTGCCGGGCTGACCGCCTTCCACACGCAGCACATCAAGAACGAATATGTCGCCCATGCCGCGCAGGGCGATCAGGAATGGCTCGACAAGGCCGCCATCGATGGCGCGCTGATGCTCTATATCAGCTTCCTGAACATGTTCCAGTTCCTGCTCATGTTCCTCGGCTCACAGGAATGAGCCACAGGAAAGTGCGCCCCGGCTGACGCTGCGGGCCACGCCACGAAGGACACAAGGGCCGGCGCCTCGGGTGCCGGCCCTTTCTGTTGCGCCAGCCGGGTGCCGGGCCAGTTGCCGCGCCTACGCAGCGGAATCGAAAAAGCGCGGCGCCTCCATGGCACCGCGCTTCTTGAATGGACAGCCGGCAAGCGCCATCAAAGGCGCTTGCGCGCGCCTGCGCTGACGGCAGTTGCGACGATTACTCGCTCAGGCTCTCAAGATAGGCCCAGACATCCTCGGCGCCCGAACGCATCTGGAAGTTCATCGACGAACGCGCCGAGCTGTTGCCGGTGAATTCGCGCAGGAAGCCGGTCGGATCGGCCGTATAGGCGATGAAATTCTCGCGCGTCCAGACAAGATCATGCTCTTCGGCGGCGGCGACAAGGTCATTGCTGTAACGGAAACCTTCGACCGCGGCAGCCGGGGCATCCGCGATGCCGTAAAGATCAGGCCCCACGCGCCCACCGCGCTGGATGGTCTCGCCATCGTCGCTGGTGATCATGTGACAGCTGCGGCACTGACGCCACTGGCGCTCGCCCTCTTCGGGGTCGCCGGCAAAGGCAATGGTGGCGGGCAGGGTCAGGGCGATGGCCGAGATTGCGGCAAGCACTGGTCTGATGGTCATGATGATCCTCTATTGGCTTTGCCGGGGAAATTCCCGCTGGCATCATCTTCCATGATAACGATTTCTCACATGCCGGCCAACCCGGCGCAAGCCTTTACCAACGCGGCCAAGCGCCGCAAATTGTCACATCCGCCTGATGGGCGCGTCGCTCAACGGTCAGGGTTTGAGCCGGAAACCGATGCGAAACCACCACCAGGCCAGCCCGGCCAGTGCCAGGGTGGTGGTCAGGCTGACCGCCAGGCCCAGGAACGGGTCGCTGTCCGATACCCCCAGATAGCCGTGCCGCGCGCCGTCGATCAGATAGAAGACAGGGTTGAGCTGGCTGACGGTCTGCATCCAGACGGGCAGGGTGGCGATCGAATAGAAGGTGCCCGAGAGAAAGGCCAGCGGCATCACCACGAAATTCGTTATCGCCGCGATCTGGTCGAACTTGTTCGAGACGATACCCGCAACCAGCCCCATCGCCCCCAGCATGCAGGCTCCGATCAGGCAGATCGCGAACAACCATAACGGGTTGGCCGGCACCAGCCCGAGCGTCAGCCACAGCCCCAGTGCGATCACGCCGGCAACAACCAACCCGCGCGCTGCGCCGCCAGCGAGAAAGCCCAGCACCAACTCGCCCGGCGACAGCGGCGGCATCAGCGTATCGACGATATTGCCCTGCACCTTGGAGATCACGATGGAGGACGAGGTGTTGGCAAAGGCATTCTGGATCACGGTCATCATCAGGATGCCGGGCGCCAGGAAGAAGGTGAAATCAACCCCCAGAACCGGCCCGCGCCCGGCCCCGATAGCCAGCGAAAAGACCGCCAGGAACAGCCCCGCCGTGACCAGCGGCGCGGCGATGGTTTGTGTCCATACCGCCAGAAAGCGCCGCGTCTCGCGCAAGGCCAGCGTCTGAAGCCCCAGCCAGTTCACCCGGCCGAAGCGCCGCTCGCCCATCCCCTGCCCGTTGCTGTGCATTCCGTTCACGCCTTTTCCTTCCATCCATGCATCGATAACCGGCCCGGGCGCAACAACACCACCCCGCCCACCGGTGCAATCGCGGCGCAGACCCCATTGCCTTCGCCCGTGGCTCCTTGTATCTCACCGCGTCCCTTACTTAGTATGGGGGCAAGCCTGCAACAGCCCCGCCGCGCCAAAAGGTCCGGCGCGGCGATTTCGACAGCCGGAGCCTTATCATGTCCTGGACCGACGAACGTGTCGAACTGCTCAAGAAAATGTGGGTCGAGGGGCGCTCGGCATCGCAAATCGCCAAGGAACTGGGCTCGGTCACTCGTAACGCGGTGATCGGCAAGGTTCACCGGCTTGGCTTGTCGAGCCGCAACACCGCCGAAGGCACTGCCGATGCCGCCCCCGAAACTGCTCAGGCCGCTTCCCCATCCCCCGCCGAAGCATCGGCGACGGTGCGGGAACGCTCTGGTGCCGACGAGACCGAAACCGCCGTTGCCGACGCCGCGTCGGCCAGCGAGGCGCTCGAAGCCGCGCCCGAAGCCGAGGCCACACCCAGCCCCGTCATCCCCGGACGCCGGCCCATCGTGCCGGCGGGCCAGCCGCTGCCGCCGCAGCCCTCGGCCAACGAGATATCGCCCGAGGCGCTGGCCAATGTCCGCGAGATCGAGAAATCGGCGCGCAAGCTCAGCCTGATGGAACTCACCGAACGCACATGCAAATGGCCCATCGGTGACCCGGCGACCGATGATTTCTGGTTCTGCGGCCTGCCGGTAAAACCGGGCAAACCCTATTGCGAGGCGCATGTTTCGGTTGCCTTCCAGCCCATGCAGTCGCGCCGCGACCGCCGCCGCTGAACTCGCCGGGGCAAACCGCGCCCCTTCATCTTGCCTGAAATACTCCGCCCGTTCCTTCGCTGAAATCGCTCCGGTGGAGCGATTTCAGCGAAGGAACGGGCGGAGCCCAAGCGCAGCGTGCGGGGGGCAGCGCCCCGATACCTCACAGGGCCCACCCGCCCGCGCAAGGGCCCGCCCTCGCGGCCTTTCCTCAACCAGCCGCCGTCCGCCGGTCTTGCCTGGCATGGTGGCCGATTTCCCGTGCCAGCGCCGCCTTGCGGAAGGGCTTGGGCAGGTGCCCGGCAAAGCCTGCGGCGATATAGCCCTCGACCTGATGGCGCATGGCATTGGCCGTCACCGCCAGCGCCGGCACCGGCGCGGCGCCGGCGTCGCGCTCGCGCTCGCGGATCGCGGCAAGGGCGCTGGGGCCATCCATCCCCGGCATGGCGATATCGAGCAGCAGCAGATCGAATTCGCCGGGCCGAAACGCCTTGAGCACGTTCTTGCCATCGTCGCAAACCGTCACCGCAACCCCCAGCCCCTCGAGCATTCGCTGCAGGATCAGACGGTTGGTGCGGTTGTCATCGGCGACCAGGATGCGCAGCCCGGAAAGCTCGGCCGGTTCCTCGTTCTCGGGCGCGGGCGCATCCGCCTCTTCGCCCTCGGCGGCCGGGGCGGGCAGGGTCAGCCGGACGGTGGTGCCGAGGCCGGGCAGGCTGTCCAGTTCAATCTCGCCGCCCATTAATTCCACCAGCCGGCGTGTGATCGACAAACCCAGCCCGGTGCCGCCAAAGCGGCGCGCGGTGCGACTGTCGGCTTGTTCGAACTCGTCGAAAACGCGCGCTACCTGGTCGGAACTCATGCCGATGCCGCTGTCGCTCACGGCGATGTTCAGCCGCTCGCCCTCGATGGCGATGGTTAGCTTGACCTCGCCCTTTTTCGTGAACTTGATCGCATTGCTGACCAGATTGTGCAGGATCTGCAACAGCCGGTCGGGATCGGCCATCCGCTTGCGCGCGCCGTTGCCGACGGTTCGCACCGCCAGCGAAATCCCCGTCGAGCGCGCGCGCAGCCGGTAATGCGCCTCGATCCGGCGCGCCAGCGCGGCGGGCTCAAAGGGCCGGCTCTGGATTTCCAGCTTGCCGGCCTCGATCTTGGCGAGATCGAGCAGATCGTTGAGGATGCTCAGCAACCCCTCGCCTGAATCGCGGATGGTTTCGACCATGCTGCGCTGCTCGTCGCTGATCTCGCCCTCGGCGAGCAGTTCCGCCATGCCCAGAACACCCATCAGCGGGGTGCGCAACTCATGGCTCATATTGGCCAGGAAGCGCGATTTCGATTCGCTCGCCGCCTCGGCGCGTTCGACGGCGCGCACCAGTGGCGTGACATCTGTGCCAACCCCGCGATAGCCGGCGAAATGGCCCTCGGCATCGCGATAGGGGGTGCCCGAGACCCGGATATGAATTGGCCTGCCGTCATCGCGGCTCCGCATCTGATAGACAAAACCGGAATAGCTTTGGCGCGCCTGCTGGATCTGCCTGAGCCGCTCCCATTGCTCGCCTTCTCCGCCGGTGTTGCTGATCTCTTCGCGCCGCCGGCCGATGAGCTTGCTGCGGGGGACGCCGGTGGTGCGCTCGAAGCCTTGTGAGACATAGGTGAAGCGGCCCTCGGTATCCTGCTCCCAGAACCAGTCGTTGCTGATCTCGGCGATATCGGCCATTCGCTGCTCGGCGGCGCGGCGCTCGGCCAGCGCCAGTTCCAGCGCACCCTTGGCGCGGGTGAGCGCGGCCTCGCGTTCCTTGGCCTCGGTGATGTCGATCATGATTCCGCTCGCCGCTTCGGCCAGCCCGTTGTTTCCCCAGCGGCGCACCCAAGTCTTGCACATGACCCACACCCAACGCCCGCTCTTGTGGTGCAGGCGGAACTCGGTGGGAAAGGTGTCTTCCGAGCGTTCGCAGGCGGCGCGAACCCTGCGCTTTACCCCGTCGATATCTTCGGGATGGATCAACTCGAAGAGCCGCTCGATCGAAAAGGGCGCCAATTCCTCCAGATCGCGGCCCAGCATGGCGGCGAAGGTGTCGTCGATGGCGGTGCTGGGAATGGCGGTGTCGAATTCCCAGGTGGCAATCATCGTGCCTTCGAGAATGGCGCTCAGGCGCTCTTCGGCCTGGCGCCGCTCGGTGATGTCGATATCGATGCCGCTCATGCGCAGCGCGCGGCCCTCGGTGTCGCGCTCGGTGACATGGCCGCGGGTCAGCACATGCACCCAGTGGCCCTGGCGGTGGCGCAGGCGCGCCTCGATCTCCAGCCGGTCGCCCTCGCCGGCCACGATCCGCGCCAGTTCCTCGTTGATGCGGGCATTGTCTTCGGGATGCGCGAGCATCGCCCATTTCTCTTTGGAATGCTCGGGCAGTTCGCTGCGCTCGTAGCCCAGCATCTGGAACCAGAAATCGTTGACCTCCTCGATATCGGCGGTCAGGTCCAGATCCCATGTGCCGATGCGTGCGCCGGTGATGATGTCGGCCAGGCGCTGCTCGGCTTGGCGCAACTTGGTGATATCGGTGCGCAGGCCGACATGGCCGCCATCGGCCAAGGCCGTGGCCGAAACGCGGATCACCCTACCATCGGCATAGACCAGTTCGTCCTCGAAGCCGGATTTACTGCTGGCATTGGTCAGCGCACGCTGTTTCCGCTGGGCGCCGTCAGGGGTGTGCATGTAAATGCCACGGGTCACGCCGGTAACGATGATTTCCTGCATCGTCACGCCGGGGCGGATGATATCGGCCATCGCGGCGTTGATCTGGCGATAACGGCTGTTGAACAGAACCAGCCGGTCTTCGGCATCGAAGAGCACGAAGCCATCGTCGAGAGCCTCGATGGCAGCGGTCAGACGCCGATGCGCGGCCTCGGCGCGCCCGGCCATCTCGGCAAGCGCGTCTTCGTGGCGTTTTTGCTCGGTGATGTCGGTTTCGACCGACAGGAAACCCCGAAACCGGCCTTCCCGATCATGCCAGGGCTGCAGCGAAATGTCGATCCAGATATCGCTGCCGTTGGGGGCCAGCCTGTGGCCGGTAACACGCACCGGCTCGCGCGCGGCAACGGCGGCATCCACCGCTGCCATGGTCTGTGCGCTGGTCTTGGACCCTGTAAACTCGCGGATGCGCCGGCCGATCAGGGCCGAAAGCGGCTTGCCGATGCTTTTCTCGAAGGCCGGGTTGGCCCAGCGGATGCGCATGGCTTCGTCCAGGACAAGCACGAAATTGGTCATGTTGCGGGTCACGACGCCCAGCAACTCGTTTTGCTCCTTCTGCTCGTGCTCGTCAGTGATGTCGGCGATGCGAAGGACAAATCCTGTCTCGCCGCGCGGGGTTGCGCGTCGCGCCGCCCTGAGCCGGAAGCGCCGCCGCCTGCCGCCGGTTTCCAGCCAGTATTCCACTGGCTTCGACACGCCTCGTTCCAGCGCCTCGGCCATCGCCGCGCGCTTCAGCGCGGCAATATCGGCCGACAGGACATCCTCGAGCAAGCTGCCCAGGGTCTTGTCGGCCGGGGCGGCAAGCAGGTCGGGGTGGAGGCTGTGGATGTCGATATAGCGGCCCTCGGAATTTACCTCGAGCACGAGATCGTGCATCGCCGCCAGCGTCGCGCGCAGGCGTTCAACCGCCTCGCCCTGGGCCTCGCGCGCCCGCCCCAGCGCTGCTTCGGCCCGGTGGTGGGAAATGGCCGAATACAGCCCGTCGGCAATCGGGTGCAGGCGCGCCACCAAGTCGGCTTCGAAAGGATGGTCCGTTATGTGCCGGGAAAGGGCGATGACCCCCACAAAACTGCCGCCGCGTATCATCGGCACTGCAGCCACGCAGCGCGCTTCGAGCGACATCAGCAGCGCGCGCAGGGGGCTTTCGGGCAGTGCCGCGACATCGCCAAGCAGGACGTCCTGCCCGTTGAGCAATGCCTCGGGCGTGAAGCCGTCTGCGTCCAGCGGCAGTTCGCGCAGCCTATCGCGAACGGGCGATACCCCTTCGGCGCACCATTCATGGCTGCAGTTCCACAAACCGGCATCCTTGAGCAACACGCACAGGCGCTCGGCGCCCAGCCGGCTGCCGATCTCGGTCAGAACCAGCGCAATTTCGCCGTCCAAGGCGTGCCTTTCGGCTCGCAACAGTCGGCCGAGCGCTTCGATGACGACCTCTTGGTGAAGCAATGCTGGCCTGTCTGTCTGATTGGCTTTCATGCGCGGTCAAAAAAGATCTATTTTTTATGCCACATTTATGTTCGGCAGGGAAATTGTTTAGCAGCGAAACGAAACCCCAGTCATCGTCTAATTCTGTTTACGATTACTGCGGCGCAGCGACCGCCTTGCACTTACGGCGCGCGGGCGGCAATCTTCCATCTGCGCAGACAATGCGCCGATACAAGGCAATACAGTTGCGGAGAATGACTTGCCCCAGCGCCCCGATACCCTTCCTGAGCAGCCACCCCCCGACGCCGAGGCACGCCGCGCCATCGCACCGGTGATCTGCTACCCGGTGGACGCGCTGCCGCAACCGGACATTGCGCTTTATAGCACAGCTCGCCTTCAGGCGGAAACGATTGAGTGCCTGCGCGTGCCGCCACGCGAGGCGCGCGCCTTTCGCGTGAAGGCGGGGCAGTTCTTCCGCATCGCCTGCCCCGAGGGCTCGCAGGTGGGCGATCTGAACCTGTTTTCCGCCGCCGATCCGGCCGAGCGCTTTTTTTCCGGCAAGACCCGCGCGCTGCATGGAACACATCTGTCGGTGGGGGCGCGAATGTGGTCGTGTTTTCCCTTCCTGCGCCCGATGGCCACCATCACCGCCGACAGCCTGGCCTGGTACGGCACCGACCCCTATGGCGGGCGCGTGCATGACGTGATCGGCACAAGATGCGATCCCTACACGCATTTTCTGCTCTCGGGCGGGCAGGAGTATCATCATTGCTGCCATTCCAACCTGACCCGCGCGCTGGTCGCCGAGGGTTTCGCCCGCGAACGCGCCGAGGGCATGGTGCATGACGTGCTCAATGTCTTCATGTGCACGGGATTTACCGCCGATAACGGTCAATATTTCATGAAGGCCAGCCCGGCACGGGCGGGTGACTTCATCGAGTTCTTTGCCGAGATCGATCTGATCGGCGTGCTGTCGGCCTGTCCGGGCGGCGATTGCGGGGCCGAGCATTCCTCGGATGCGGCGATATGCCACCCCCTTGAGGTGCAGGTGCTGGCCCTACCGCCGGGTGCGCTGGAAGGCTGGCGCCCGCCCGCGCGCAGTGGCTACAGCCGCAGCCACGGGCTGTTGGGCGAGGTTCCCCCGCCTTGATCTGCCGCCCGCCCTGCAAGGGCATCTTGACGCAACCGGGCAAGGCATGGTCCCTTCAATTCAGGGGGCGGCATGCGGTATCTGTATCTGTTCGTCTGGTTATCTGTTTTCGCCTTCGTGCCCGTATCGGCCGAGGCGCGCAGCCTGTGCCGGCCCGACCCGGCGGCGATTGCCCAGCGCAATGCCTGCGCAGGCAACACGCGCGTCTCGCTTGCCGTGGTGGGCGATGTGCTGTTGCATCGCCCGCTCGCCTGGCGCGGCTATGCGCGCGGCTTCGAAACCCTTTGGGGCAACACCATGCCCTGGTTTCGCGCCGCCGATATTGCCATCGCCAATCTCGAAGGCCCCACCGCGCCGGGCATCGCGCGCGACGGCCGCCGACTGCCTGATCCGGGCCCGGTTTTCGACGATGTTGTCTATACCGAATATCCGCGTTTCAACTATCACCCGGTGCTGATCGACGCGCTGCGCGATGCGGGCATCGACATGGTGACCACCGCCAACAATCATGCGCTCGATCGCGGCCCGACCGGGCTTGCGGCCACGATGGACGAGCTTGAAGCGCGCGGCATGGCCTTTGCCGGCACCATCCGTGCCGGTGCGCGGCGCGATTTCGCCCGCCGCCTGCCCACGGCGCTGGGCGAGATCGCCTTCATCGCCTGCAGCTATGGCACCAATGGCATTCCTGATCCGCATGGCCAGGTGCTTTTATGCCATGACCAGCGCGCCGAATTGCTTGCGGCGGTGCGTGCCGAGGCCGCGCGCAGCGCCTTGGTGGTGGTGTTGCCGCATTGGGGTGTGGAATACAGCCACCGCCCCACGCGGGCCCAGCGCGATCTGGCGCGCGATCTGGTCGCCGCCGGGGCAATGGCGGTGATTGGCACCCACCCGCATGTCGCGCAGCCGGTGGAATGGCTGCAGGGGCCGGCGGGGCAGGCGCTGGTGGCCTATTCCACCGGCAATTTCCTGGCCGGGCAGGCGGAGCTGGCGCGCGCCTCCGGGCTGATGATCTGGGCCGAGGCCTGCGCCGATCCGCGCCGCGCCGGCCGCGCCACGATCGCCGGGGCGGGCTATCTGCCCACCCACCTTGATCTCTCGGGCCCCGATCCGGTACTGGTCATGCCCGGCCCCGACGCCGCCGGCACCGCTGCCCAGGGCCGCGCGCTGCTGGCGCGGGTGGCGGGCGGCGAGCATGATCTGTCTGCCGCCGCGCAGTGCCGAAGCGCGCGCCGGGTGTCGTCCGGCGCCAGTTCGGGCCCGGCTATGCCGCCGACCATCACGCCGTGAACCTGCCCGCAACGCCTGAGCAAACGAGGGGAGCCCCGATAATGATACACCGCGCCACTTCCTGGTTTCGCGGCCTAGCCTGTGCCGCCGGGCTTGTCCTTGCGCTACTTGCAACTCCGGCCAACGCCTCGGGCGAGGTCTGCCGGCCCGCCGCCGCCGCGCTGCCCGTGCTCAATACCTGCCGGGGCAGCGACCGCATCTCGCTGTCGGTGGTGGGCGATGTGCTGCTGCATTCGCCACTGCAGCGGCGCGGCTATGCGCGCGGCTGGGGCGATGTCTGGGGCACCGCCGCGCCCTATTTCCACGCCGCCGATATCGCCATCGCCAATCTCGAGGGACCCACCGCGCCGGGCTTTGTACGCGGTGGCCGCCAGCGGCGCGACCCGGGCCCGGTCTTCGACAATGTGGTGTATCAGGGCTATCCGCTGTTCAACTATCACCCCTCGGCAATCGACGGGCTGCGCGAGGCCGGGATCTCGCTGGTGACGCTGGCCAACAACCACGCGCTTGATCGCGCGTCCTCGGGGCTGAATGCCACCATGGACGAGCTTGACGCGCGCGGCATGCCCTTTACCGGCACCATCCGCCCCGGCGCGCCGCGCGATTTCTTCCTGCGCGTGCGCACGCGCATGGGGGTGATCAGCTTCATCGCCTGCACTTATTCCACCAATGGCATCCCCGACCCGCACCGCCAGGTGCTTATGTGCTACCAGAACCGCGACGAGTTGCTGGCCATGGTCGGCACCGAGGCCGCGCGGCCAGGCACCGGCGGGGTGATCGTGCTGCCGCATTGGGGGGTGGAATACAGCCACCACCCCATCGCCCGCCAGCGGGCGCTCGCGCGCGATCTCATCGCCGCGGGTGCCATGGCGGTGATCGGCACGCACCCGCATGTCGTGCAACCCTTCGAGACCTATCCGGGCCCGATGGGTACCGGCTTTGTGGCCTATTCCACGGGCAATTTCGTCTCCAACCAGCGCGGGCTGGCGCGCGCCACCGGCATCATGGCCTGGGCCGAGATCTGCCGCGCGCAAAGCGGCGTCGGGCTGGCGCTGGCCGGGGCGGGCTGGCTGCCGCTGCAGATGGTGTCGGACCGCCATGGCCGCACGCTGACCTTTCCGCCGCCGGGCGTCGGGGGCTTGGGCGGGCAGGGGCGCGCGTTGGTGGAACGGGTGATCCCGGGCCATGACGTTTCCGACTCGGTGCGCTGCGCGCGGCCTGCGCGCGCCAGCCGCGCGGCGCGCAGCGGCTGGGAACAACAGGTGCCGGACGGGCCTTGATACCGGATTCAGGCGATTGGTTCGAACATAACAGCGGTTATCCCCGCCCGTGCTGGCGCACGTGCCGGGCGCCGCCCGTGCCGGCGAAGCGATCAACCGTATCGTGTAGGAGACGAAATCCGATCGAGCAGATCGGGCATGGCGGGATGGAAACAGGGGCAACATTACCCTTGCGGGCGCGCCGGGAGGCTGGCGGCTTCAATCCTCGCGCTCCAGCGCCGCCGCTTGCCGCGCCAGGCGCTCGATGCCGGCCCAGTCACTCGCGCGCAGCATGGCCGTGGGTGCCACCCAGCTGCCGCCCACGCAGACCACATTGCCCAGCCGCAGCCAGTCCGCCGCGCTTTCGGCGGTTATGCCGCCGGTAGGGCAGAACGACGCCTGCGGCAGCGGGCCGTGCAGTGCCGACAGCATGGCGCGGCCCCCCGCCGGCACTGCCGGAAAGAATTTCAGCATCCGGTATCCCGCTTCCAGCAAGGCCATCACCTCGCTGGGTGTCGCCGCGCCGGGCATCAAGGGCAGGCGCTGGGCCGCGCAGGCCGCCATCAGCCCTTTCGTCACCCCTGGCGAGACGGCGAATTCCGCCCCCGCCGCGCGCACCCGCGCCGCGTCATGCGCCGACAACACCGTGCCCGCTCCGACGCGAGCACCCGGCACCGCTGCCATCGCCGCGATCGCCTCGATGGCACAGCCGGTGCGCAGCGTCACCTCCATCACCGGCAGCCCCCCCGCCACCAGCGCCCGCGCCAGCGGCACCGCGTGGCGCAACTCTTCCACCACCAGCACCGGGATCACCGGCGCGATGCGGCACAGGGTCATCATGGCATGGCTTTGCAGGGCAGGGGTCATGGCGCGCTCCTCGGCTCGGCCCTATCCAGCCACGAGCCGGGGCCGGGCGCAACCGCCCGCATCAAAGTTTCCCGCGAATGAATAGCAAGCGCCCCGGGGCGAAGCGGACCCGGGGGCCGGCGGCCCCCGGCGCGCCCACCCCCCCCCCAGGGGGGCCCGGGGCCCCCCCCCGCGCCGAGCCCCCTCGATGGGGGCGAGGCGCGCCACCTCCTGTCATGAAGCGCGATATCCCTCAGAAGAACGCCTGCAGCCCGGTCTGCGCCCGGCCGAGGATCAGCGCATGCACATCATGCGTGCCCTCATAGGTGTTCACCGTCTCCAGGTTCAGCATGTGGCGGATCACCTGATACTCTTCGGAAATGCCGTTGCCGCCATGCATGTCGCGCGCCGCCCGCGCGATATCCAGCGCCTTGCCGCAATTGTTGCGCTTGATCAGGCTGATCATCTCGGGCGCGGCGCGCGCCTCGTCCATCAGCCGCCCCACCTGCAGCGCGCTGTGCAGGCCCAGGGTGATCTCGGTCTGCATGTCGGCCAGCTTCTTCTGGAAAAGCTGGGTCTGCGCCAGCGGCTTGTCGAATTGCTTGCGCTCCAGCCCGTAGCCGCGCGCCGCGTGCCAGCAGAATTCGGCCGCACCCATCGCGCCCCAGGCGATGCCGTAGCGCGCGCGATTCAGGCAGCCAAACGGCCCCTTCAGCCCCTCGACATGGGGAAGCAGCGCCTCTTCGCCGACTTCCACGCCATCCATCACGATCTCACCGGTGGTCGAGGCGCGCAAGGAAAGCTTGCCCTCGATCTTCGGCGCGCTCAGCCCCTTCATGCCCTTTTCCAGCACGAAGCCGCGGATGCGCCCGCCATGCGCCTCTGACTTGGCCCAGACGACAAAGACATCGGAAAAGGGCGAGTTCGATATCCACATCTTCGAGCCGTTCAGCCGGTAGCCCGTCGGGGTCTTCTCGGCGCGGGTCTTCATGCCGGCGGGGTCAGAGCCGGCATCGGGCTCGGTCAGACCGAAACAGCCGATCAACTCGCCCGAGGCCAGCCCGGGCAGGTATTTCTTGCGCTGCTCCTCGCTGCCATAGGCGTAAATCGGATACATCACCAGCGAGGACTGCACCGACATCATCGAGCGGTACCCCGAATCAACGCGCTCGATCTCGCGCGCGACAAGGCCATAGGTGACATAGCCGGCGCCAAGCCCGCCATATTCCTCGGGTACGGTGGTGCCCAGAAGCCCGGCCTCGCCCATCAGACGAAAGATTTCCGGGTCGCTCTTTTCCTCGCGATAGGCCTCGATCACGCGCGGCTGCAGCACGTTTTGCGCGAACTCATGCGCCGCGTCACGCAGCATGCGCTCGTCCTCGCTGAACTGGCTTTCCAGTGCCAGCGGGTCGTCCCATTGAAAGCGGCCCAGATCGGGCTGGTCCTTGGGCTTGAGGGCGGGACGGTCGGTGGATTGGTCAGCCATGGCAATTCCTTTCAGGCTTGAAGGATTGCCGAGGTAATAACATGAGACATCGGCGCTGAAAATCGATAAAACGGCGCAAAAATATTACCAAGGGTAATACATCGATGCAAAGACGCCTTTTACCGGGCATGTCGGCACTGCTGGCTTTCGACGCGGTGGCGCGCACTGGCTCGTTCAGCGCCGCGGCGCGCGATCTGGACCTGACGCAGGGCGCGGTGTCGCGCCAGGTCATGGTGCTGGAGGAAAGGCTGGGCGCGGCGCTGATCGCGCGCGGTGCGCGCCGGGTGCGACTGACCGAGGCCGGTGCGGGTTACGCAACAAAGGTGCGCGCCGCGCTCGAGATGCTGGGCCAGGGCGCGATGGAGGCGCTGGGCAAGGCGCCGGAAAAGGGGCTGAAGCTGGCCATACTGCCGACCTTCGGCACGCGCTGGCTGATGCCGCGCATCCCCGGATTCGTGCGCCGACACCCCGAGATCACACTGCAATTCGCCACCCGCATCGGCCATTTCGACCTGGCCGCCGAAGGTATCGATGCTGCCATCCATTCCGGACGCGCCGACTGGCCCGGCGCCAGGCTGACGCTTTTGATGAAAGAAAGCGTGCTGCCGGTGGCGGCGCCGGCGCTGCTGCAGGGCGGGCGCGACTGGCGCGACCTGCCAGTGCTGGCGCTGGCCTCGCGCCCCAATGCCTGGGCGGAATGGCGCGCCGTGCGCGGGGCAGGGCGCGCAACGGAGCGGCGCGGGGGTGTCGCCGCGCCGGTGCCGGTGATGCGCTTCGAGCAGTTCGCCACGCTGGCGCAGGCGGCAGCGGCGGGGATGGGGCTGGCCCTGATGCCGGCCTTCCTGATCCGGCCCGAGCTGGAATCGGGGGCGCT
This sequence comes from Pararhodobacter sp., assembly GCA_020832665.1. GTDB lineage: Bacteria > Pseudomonadota > Alphaproteobacteria > Rhodobacterales > Rhodobacteraceae > Pararhodobacter. The sequence continues at coordinate 26,635 of JAFIEG010000036.1, forward strand.
GGTGGCGCTGGATGAAGAGGTGCCTAGCGGATCGGGTTATTATTTCGTCGAGCCCGAACCGGCGCCGGGGGCGCGGCACAAGCGCGCGGTGGCGCTGTTTCGCGACTGGCTGCTGACCGAAGTGGCGCGCGATACGGTGGTGTAGAGGAGGGCGCTGCCCCCCGTCCGCCTGCAGCTGGGCTTCGCCCGTTCCTTCGCTGAAATCGCTCCACCGGAGCGATTTCCGGGCGCTCGGAACCCCCCGGAGTTTTTTTGGGCAAGATGAAGGGCGTGGGAAAGCGGTCTGGGTTCAGTCGCGCCCGTAATAGAGGCTGACGACATGTTCGGCCTCGGCGAAGAAGAGCCAGCGCGCGGCCAGCACGCCGGCGATGTGCAGCGCGCTGGCGGCGAGGATGGCCGCCGGCGCTGCGGGCCAGAGCCAGATCATGATCGCGGGCAGGATCGTGGCGCAGATGAGAGCCACCACGCGCAGTTTCAGCGCGTGTTTGCGCGCCACGACATGCACCATTTCGCGCATCAGGTAGTTGCGCCCGCTATGTGGCGGTTCCAGCAGCCGAACCAGCCCGCGCCCGCCCAGCCCGGTGGCGGTTTCCGCGCTCGAACCGGCGGCGCGGAAACGCAGATCGCCCAGCACCCAATGCGCCACCAGCGCCAGTGCCAGCCAGGCCAGCAGAAGCTGCGCCAGCGCCGCGATGCCGGTGATCAGCGCGGCGCCGGCGAGTGCGGCGAGCAGGAATACCGCCGGCCCGCTCCAGTGGTTCCAGCGCGGCACCGCCTTTATCTGGGCGTAGATCATCGAGGTGGCGAGCACCGTCATCAGCGAAAGGAACGCGCCGAGCATGCCGAAGCCCTCGAGCGGCGTGGCGAAGAAGGTCAGGCTCGCCGCATGGGGCGCCATGAACAGCAGCGCCGCCGCCGCCAGCACCGCTTCGCGCGAGAGCCAACTGCTGCGCCACTGGCTGAAGGCCTTGAGCGCGCGTTCGGGGTGGCCCAGATGAAAGGCCGAGGCCGCCAGCCCGGCCAGCGCCAGCCCGTAGCCGAGGCCAAACCAGAAAAAGGCCGCCCAGCCCGTGGGCCAGACCAGCCCCACGCCCAGATAGGTGAGCAGGCCAAAGCCAAGGCCCGAAAAGGTGGTGAAGAAGATCAGCGAGGGGGCGGGGTGCATCAGAGCTTCTCCAGCGTGCGGTCGATCCAGCCCAGAAAGCCGCCCAACCCCTCGGTGGAGGGCTCGCACAGCGCCGCGAGATTGGCCGGCGGCTCGGGCAGCCGGTCGCGCGGGCGCGGGGGCAGGTATTTGTTCACCGGTTTCGTGCCCTGTTCGGGCATCAGATCAAAGCCGCCGCGCTCGGTCACCAGCTGGCTGACCGCGCTTTCAGGATCGCCCAGATCACCGAAATGGCGCGCGCCAGCGGGGCAGGTGCGCACGCAGGCGGGTTCGCGGTCTTCCTCGGGCAGGTTGTCGTTATAGATGCGATCGACGCAAAGCGTGCATTTCTTCATCACGCCGGCCAGCGCATCCATCTCGCGCGCGCCATAGGGGCAGGCCCAGGCGCAAAGCCCGCAGCCGATGCAATCGCTTTCATTGACCAGCACGATGCCATCCTCGGCGCGCTTGTAGCTGGCGCCGGTGGGGCAGACGGTGACGCAGGGCGCATCCTCGCAATGCAGGCAGGATTTGGGGAAATGCACCACCATCGGCGGGGCGTCGGGTGGCGTGACCTCGAAGCTGTGGATGCGGTTGAGGAAGGTGCCCTCGGGCGCGGCGCCATAGGCGTCGGTATCCGATAGCGGCGCGCCGTAGTTTTCCGTGTTCCAGCCCTTGCAGGAGATCACGCAGGCATGGCAGCCGACGCAGGTATCGAGATCGATCACCAGGCCAAGCTTGCGGTCGGTGCGTTCGGGTAGGCTGGTCATGCTTCGCTGCCCTGCTGGTTGGGGTGTTCGTGCCGGCGATAGGCGATGTAGCTTTTCGCAATGCCGAGCTTGCGCTCGGTCCAGATGCGCCCGCCGGGAAAGAGCTGCTCCATCTCGCCCCGGCTGATGACGGTGGTGGTTTCGACCATCTCGGTCCAGGCCGGCAACTTGCGCCGCCAGCGCCGGATGAGGGTGCGTTGCAGCCAGCCGGGATAGAACCACCAGAAGGGCATCATGGTATGCGCCTCGACGGGAAACCAGATCGAGGGGGTCTGCACCCAGTAGGAAGGCGCCATCCGCTGCACCTCGCGCGCCATGGCCTGGCGGCGCGCGGCATCGCCGACATGTTCGATCACGCTGTTTGAAAAGGCAATGTCGAAGCCCTGATCGGGCAGCGCGGCCAGGTCGCAGGCATCGCCTTCGAGCATGGTGATCTTGTGATGCGATTGCGGTTGGCCGGGCGGGTTCGAGCCCGGCAGGTTGACCACCGTGATATCGAGCGGCGTGGCAAGGTCATTCCAGAATTCGGGTGTGCCGCCCAGATCGATGACGCGCTCGCCACCCCTGATCTGCATGCGCCGGGTGAACTCCTCCATGCGCCGGCGGCGCGCGGCGGCGGAAAAGGGCTTCTTGACGCGAAGCAGGAAGTGAAAGAGCGCGTATCTCACAGCCGGTCCCCGTGCGCTGCCGGCCGTGGCTGGGCGGTTCTGGCCGCTTTGGGCGGCGCGTTGCTTGCGCGAGGGCAGCAGGGCACGTTCATCCCCCCGTTTTCTGCGCGACGCTCTGCGGGCCGCGACCCACGGGCGATTGCTGCGGCGCATGGGCGGGCTCTGAAGGGCCGCCTGGCGGGGCCTTCTCGATCTTCACGCGCAGGTCGAACCATGCCGCCTGGCCGGTGACCGGGTCGGAATTGGCCCAGCGATGCCCGTCGCCCGATTGCGGCAGAAGTTCGTGGATCAGGTGATTGAGCAAAAAGCCCTTCTCTGCCTCGGGCGCATCCTCGCCCAGTGCCCAGGCGCCACGGCGCTTGCCGATGGCGTTCCATGTCCAGACGGTGCGCGGGTTGAGCGCGTCCATCCGCGCCACCGGCAGCTTGATGCGGCCATGCGGCGAGGTGAGCCATGCCCAGTCGCCCTCGGCAAAGCCGTGTTCGAGCCAGACCTGTTTCGACACATAGAGCGGGTTGTGGCCGTGGATCTGACGAAGCCAGGCGTTTTGCGAGCCCCATGAGTGATACATCGCCATCGGCCGCTGGGTGAGCGCGTGCAAAGGGTATTCGGCCGGGTCGATGCGCGATTGCTCGAAGGGCGGGTACCAGATGGGCAGTGGATCGAGGGTTTCGATGATGCGCTCGCGCAGGTGCTCGGGCGGCTGCTGGCGGCCATGCCCTTCGGCGGCGCGCTGGAACTTCGCCAGCGGCTCGACCCAGAGATTGAACAGATAGGGCTGCGGTGCGTCATAAAGGCCGCGCTCGACGGCCCAGTCCTGATAGGCGGCGTTCCAGGGTTTGAAGAATTGCGCCTCTTCGGGGATATGGTCGATGAAGAAACCGCCATTCTCGATATAGCGCTCAAGTTGCGCCGGGTTTGGTGCGCCGCGGCCCTTGCCGCTGCCATCGGCCCCGCGCCAGCCGGCGAGCGGGCCCACGCCGGGGCGGCGTTCATGGCTGACGATGTAATCGGCATAGTCGCGGAATTTGGGGCCGCCGTCATCGGCAACCATGCCGGGCAGGCCCAGCCGGTGGCCGAGATCGAGCAGCACCGACTGGAAGGGGCGCACGCCCTCATGGCCCGGGCGCTCGGGCTTAACCACAGGCCATCGGATGGAATCGGCCAGTGCCTCGGCCTCGCAGATGGGGCGATCGAGCAGCGAGATGCAGTCATGGCGTTCCAGATAGGTGGTGTCGGGCAGCACCAGATCGGCATAGGCCACCATTTCCGATGAATAAGCATCAGAGTAGATGATGTGCGGGATGACATATTCGCCGCTGTCATCCTGGTCGGTGAGCATCTCCATCACCGCCGACGTGTTCATCGACGAGTTCCACGCCATGTTGGCCATGTACAGAAACAGCGTGTCGATGCGGTAGGGATCGCCGGCATGGGCGTTGGAGATGACCATGTGCATCATGCCATGCGCCGAGAGCGGGTTTTCCCAGGTGAAGGCCTTGTCGATGCGTTTGGGGCTGCCGTCGTCGTGCAGAAGCAGATGCTCGGGGCCCAGCGGATAGCCCAGATGCGGGCCGTCTAGCGGCTGGCCGGGGGTGGCGCTGCCATGCGGGCGCGGGTGGCCCTCAGGCGGCTTGGGGTAGGGCGGCTTGAAGCGAAAGCCGCCGGGCACCTCGACCGAGCCCAGCAGGATCTGCAGCACATGCAGCGCGCGGCAGGTCTGAAAGCCGTTGGAATGCGCCGCGATCCCGCGCATGGCGTGAAAGGCCACGGGGCGGCCGGTCATGCGCTCATGGCGCTGGCCGCGAAAATCGGTCCAGGGCCGCTCGATAGTGATTTCTTCCTCGAAGGCCACGCGCGCCAGTTCGGCGGCCAGCGCGCGAATGCGCGGCGCGGGGATGCCGCAGCGCTCGGCCACCGCCTCGGGGGCGTATTCGGGCGAAAGGTAGCGCGCGCCCATCAGGCGCAGCACGGTTTCATGGCCCTGCCATTCGGCACCCGGGTCGGGCTGCACGCCAGGAGCGTTCCAGGGCGCGGGCTCGCCGCTGCGGCGGTCAAGCACCATCGGCGTGCCGGTGCCGTCGCGCAGGAACAGGCCCTTCTCGGCACCTTCGCCCGTCTGCACCAGAAAGGGCGCGTTGGTGTAGCGGATCAGGTAATCGAGATCGATCCTGCCGGCGCCCATCAGCACATGGATCAGCGAAAGGATCAGCAACCCGTCGGTGCCCGGCGTGATGCCAAACCAGTCATCGGCCACGGCATTGTAGCCCGAGCGCACCGGGTTCACCCCGATCACCCGCGCCCCGCGTGCCTTCAGCCGGCCGATCCCCATCTTGATGGGGTTGCTGTCATGATCCTCGGCCACGCCAAAGAGCATGAACAGCTTGGTGCGCTCCCAATCGGGCTGGCCGAACTCCCAGAACGCCCCGCCCATGGTGTAGATGCCTGCCGCCGCCATGTTGACCGAGCAGAACCCGCCATGCGCGGCCCAGTTGGGCGTGCCATAGGCCTGTGCCCACCAGCCGGTGAAGCTTTGCGACTGATCGCGCCCGGTGAAGAAGGCCAGCTTTTCGGGCGCCTTCTCGCGCAACGGCTTCAGCCACGACACCGCCAGTTCCAGTGCCTCGTCCCAGGTGATTTCCCGAAACTCGCCCGAGCCGCGCGGGCCGACCCTTTTCAGTGGCGCGCGCAGCCTTGCGGGGCTCAGATGTTGCATGATTCCGGCCGAACCCTTGGCGCACAGCACGCCCCGGTTTACCGGATGCTCGCGGTTGCCCTCGATATAGGCAACCTTGCCGCCCTTCATGTGCACGTTGATGCCGCAGCGGCAGGCGCACATGTAGCAGGTAGTCTTGCGCACCTCGTCCGATACCGGTGGCGACAGCTCCAGCGCTGGCTGGCGATGCATGCACTTCCTCCCCTGCTGCGCCTCGTCGCGCCGCTCAATCCCGGCCCGCGGCAGATTCGCGGGCACCGTTTTCGGGCATTCATGGAACATGTTTCTTGCATGACTGTCCATGCCCCTTGCAGGGCCAGTCTGACAGGGATGATCAGTCCAGACGCGGCATGCTCCATCACCCCTAATGGTGACGGGCCCGCCCCTTGCGGGTGGCAGGCCGGCGGGCTAAGTCTTGCGCAAGGTTTGGCGCCTAGGGTCGAACCGTTCCGAAATACGAGGCCGAGCGATGCAAGACCCCATTGAGACCTACATGAACCTCGTTCCCATGGTCGTGGAACAGACCAGCCGCGGCGAGCGCGCCTATGACATCTTCTCGCGCCTGCTGAAGGAGCGGATCATCTTCGTCACCGGCCCGGTGCATGACGGCATGGCCAGCCTTGTGGTGGCGCAGCTTCTGCACCTGGAAGCCGAGAACCCGTCGAAGGAAATCTCGATGTATATCAACTCGCCCGGTGGCGTGGTGTCGTCGGGGCTGTCGATTTATGACACGATGCAATACATCAAGCCGCGCATCAGCACGCTGGTGGTGGGGCAGGCGGCCTCGATGGGCTCGCTTCTGCTTTGCGCGGGCGAGAAGGGCATGCGCTTCTCGCTGCCCAACAGCCGGATCATGGTGCACCAGCCCTCGGGCGGGTTTCAGGGCCAGGCCACCGACATCTCGATCCACGCGAAAGAGATCCTCGAACTCAAGGACCGGCTCAACAAGATCTATGTCAAGCATACCGGCCAGGACTACGAGGTCGTGGAAACCGCGCTCGAGCGCGACAACTTCATGACCGCCGAAAAGGCGCGCGACTGGGGGCTGATCGACGAGATCGTCGAAAGCCGCGGCAAGGCCGAACCCAAGGAGGGGTAAGGCCAGCCCAGCATCGGCCGGGCGAACAAAGGCAAGTTTTGCATTGCCCCCCCGCGCCGTGTGGCCTAGTTTTCCACAAAGGCCCGTCAGAAGGCCAACCCAGATCCTGCGAGCACGAGGTAACGAATGGCTCATTCTTCCGGCGGCGACAGCAAGAATACGCTGTACTGCTCATTTTGCGGCAAGAGCCAGCATGAGGTGCGCAAGCTGATTGCGGGCCCGACGGTGTTCATCTGCGATGAATGCGTCGAGTTGTGCATGGACATCATCCGCGAGGAAACCAAGGGCTCGGGGCTGAAAACCACCGATGGCGTGCCCACCCCGCGCGAAATCTGCGCGGTGCTCGATGATTACGTCATCGGCCAGGAACATGCCAAGCGCGTGCTCTCGGTGGCGGTGCACAACCACTACAAGCGGCTCAACCATTCCGGCAAGGCGGGCAAGTCGGGCGAGGTGGAGCTGTCGAAATCGAATATCCTGCTGATCGGCCCCACCGGCTGCGGCAAGACGCTTCTGGCGCAGACTCTGGCGCGCATTCTGGATGTGCCCTTCACCATGGCCGACGCCACCACGCTGACCGAGGCGGGCTATGTCGGCGAGGATGTCGAGAACATCATCCTGAAACTCCTGCAGTCGAGCGAATACAATGTCGAGCGCGCCCAGCGCGGCATCGTCTATATCGACGAGGTCGACAAGATCACGCGCAAGTCCGACAATCCCTCGATTACCCGCGATGTCTCGGGCGAAGGGGTGCAGCAGGCACTTCTGAAGCTGATGGAAGGCACCGTGGCCAGCGTGCCGCCGCAGGGCGGGCGCAAGCATCCGCAGCAGGAGTTCCTGCAGGTGGACACCACCAATATCCTGTTCATCTGCGGCGGCGCCTTTGCCGGGCTCGACCGGATCATCGCCCAGCGCGGCAAGGGCTCGGCCATCGGCTTCGGCGCCGATGTCAAGGACGAGGCCGACCGCACGATCGGCGAGACGCTCAAGGCGCTGGAGCCCGAGGATCTGCTGAAATTCGGCCTGATCCCCGAATTCGTGGGACGTCTGCCGGTGGTTGCCACGCTCACCGATCTCGACGAGGACGCGCTGGTTACCATCCTGACCCAGCCCAAGAACGCGCTGGTCAAGCAGTATCAGCGGCTGTTCGATATCGAGGGGGTCGAGCTGAGCTTCACCGAAGAGGCGCTGCGCGCCATCGCCAAGCGCGCCATCGCGCGCAAGACCGGGGCGCGGGGGCTGCGCTCGATCATGGAAGATATCCTGCTGGATACCATGTATGAGCTGCCCGGCATGGACAATGTTGCCGAGGTGGTGGTGAACGAAGAGGCTGTCAGCGCCGGTGGCAGTCCGCTTCTGATCTATTCCGACAACAAGCGCGAGCCGGTCTCGGCGGGCTGATCGGGGCGGGCGGGTGCCCCGGCAGACGCGTATTCGACATCGCGTCACCGGGGGCGTCGTTGCGTGCGATACCGTTTATCGGTCAGTTGCACCGGATGCAGCCGCCGCCGAGCTTAAGGCATTCGGCTGCCTTGGCGGCGGGCACATGAACCCGGCTGAACGCAACACGCCATGTTCTGACGGAACCGAACTCTAATAGAAGTGCCATAACGCTAAGCTTTAGCAACAGCTTGCACGCCGTTCTTCACTCAATCCAGCGCCTCGCAAACGCGCCGATCAGGGCGCAGGCGCGGGCCGTGTCCTCGTCCGATGCGTTGAGCGCCACGCGCAGCCAGCCCTCGAGACCCGCGCCGAATGAGGCGCCGGGCATTGCCGCCACGCCAGTTTCATCGAGCAGCGCCAGCGCGAAGCGCTCGGAATCGCCGCACAGGGCGCTTATGTCGATCAGTGCGAACATGCCGGCTTCGGGCCGGTGCACGCGCAGCCCTGCCACCCCGTCAAGCGCCGCGTGGATGATCGAAGCGCGCCGCGCCATGCGCGCCGCCATTGCCGGGGCCGGGCTTTGATCGGGCTCGCGCAGCGCTACTGCCGCCATATCGGCGATGAAGGGCTGCGAGCCGAAGAGCATGGTTTCCGACAGCGCCAGCGCCCGGCTGCAGAATTCCGCCGGCCCGCACAGCCAGCCGGCACGGAAGCCCGGCGCGGCATGCGATTTCGAAATCGAGCCGGCCACGACGACGCGCGCCTCATGCGCCGGGTCGGCCAGTGCCGAGGTGAAGACCGCATCGCCATGCGTCAGCAGGCCATAGACCTCGTCCGAGACGATCCACAGATCATGCGCTTCCGCCAGTTCGCTCAGCGCGCGCAGGTCATCGGGGGTGAGCACCGCGCCGGTGGGGTTGTGCGGGGTGTTGAGAAACAGCACGCGCGTCGCGGGCGTTATGGCGCGCGCCACATCCGCGGCGGCCAGGCGAAAGCCGGTTTCGGGCCGCAGGCGCACCGGCACCGGCACCGCGCCCGGCGCGCGGATCAGCCCTTCATAGGTGGCATACATCGGATCGGCCAGGATGACCTCGCTGCCGGGTTCGCACAGCGCCATCAAGGCCAGATAGAGCGATGTCTGCGTGCCCGGCAGGCACAGGAAGCGGTCGCTGCCGATCTCGCGGCCGGTCAGGGTACGGAAATGCGCCGAAAGGGCCCGGCGCAGCACCGCCTCGCCGCGGCCATTGGAATAGCCGGTGCGCCCGGCGTGCATGGCGGCGGCGGCGGCTTCGATCAGGTAGCCGGGGGTGGGGATGTCGGGCTCGCCAATGGTCAGGTTCAGCACGGTTTTACCGGCCTGGCGGCGCCTGATCGCGGCGACATGAAGCGCCCATTTGTCGGAGCCAAGCCCGGCGAGCCGGTCGGTGATAGTGGCGTATCTCATGGCGTGTCCACAAGGCTGAAGTTACGAAGAATTTTGGCAAGATACTGAAAACATAATGAAAACAAAATGTAAGGCATTATAATGTCTGACATAAAGCGGGTTGAAGTCTTACATTCGATGATTGCTCCGCCGGCGTCGGACCGGTGCGCATCATGGTGAATTGCCGCCGCGCCTGCAACGTGTTTTCGCGGGCCGCCCTTATGGCCCCTTTCCGGACGGGTTTTCTGCTCCGCTCTACCCCCATTGCCCGCCTCGTCGCGCCATGCTCTATTGGCGCCGCTCAACTTGAGGGAGGGGGCATGCCCAGGTTCACCGCCGCCGATGGCGCCAGTCTGCATTACAGTGATGAGGGGCACGGCATTCCGCTGCTGTGCCTGGCCGGGCTTACCCGCAACAGCAGCGATTTCGACCATCTTGCCCCGCATCTGCCGCCCCTGCGCCTGATCCGCATGGATTACCGCGGGCGCGGCAAGTCTGACTGGACGGGCGCCGAAACCTATACCGTGCCGCAGGAAGCCGCCGATGCGCTGGCGCTGCTCGATCATCTGGGCCTCGAATCGGCGGCCATTCTGGGCACCTCGCGCGGCGGCTTGATCGGCATGTTCATCGCTGCCATCGCGCTTGACCGTCTGCGCGGGCTGATCCTCAACGATGTCGGCCCGGCGCTCGACCCGCACGGGCTGGAGCGAATCCGCGAGTATGTTGGCCGCCGCCCCGCCGCGCGCAGCCATGCCGAGGCTGCCGTGGCGCTGGAACGCAATGCCGACGGCTTTGCCAATGTCCCCGCCAGCCGCTGGATGGAAGAGGCACAAAGACGTTTCGTCGCCACCAACCAGGGGCTCGATATCGATTATGACCCGGCGCTGCGCAGCGCCTTTCTCAAGGCGCTGGACGAGCAGCAGGGCGATCCGTGGCCGCTTTTCGACAAATGCTGCTCCAAGCCGCTGGCGCTCATTCGCGGCGCCAATTCCAATCTGTTGACCCAGGCGGTGGCCGACGAGATGCTGCTGCGCTGCCCCGAGATGATCTATGAGGAAGTGCCCGATCGCGGCCATGTGCCGTTTCTTGACGAGCCCGAGGCACTGCGAGCCATCGATCGCTTTCTCGGGCAGCTCATATGAGCGACATCGCCGCGATCGAAGCCGCTGCAGGGCGGTTGAAAGGCCATGCAAGGCGCACGCCGCTACTGTCCTCGCCCTTTCTGGACGAGATCGCGGGCAGGCGCGTGCTGGTCAAGGCCGAGTGCCTGCAGCATACCGGGGCCTTCAAGTTTCGTGGCGCGTGGAATGCGCTTTGCGCGCTCGCCCCGAAGGGTGTTGTCGCGTTTTCCTCGGGCAATCACGCGCAGGCGGTAGCGCTGGCGGCGCGGCTGAAGGGGGTGCCCTCGGTGATCGTCATGCCTGCCGATGCGCCGGCGATCAAGATCGCCAACACACGCGCGCTGGGCGCCGAACTGGTGCTCTATGACCGCGAGAAAGAAGACCGCGACGCCATCGGCGCGGCGCTGGCCAGCGAGCGGGGCTTTGCGCTGATCAAGCCTTTCGACATGGAAGAAGTCATTGCCGGGCAGGGCACCACAGGGCTGGAGATCGCCGAGCAGGCCGGGGCCGAGGGCGTGGCGGGCGCCGATGTGCTGGTGCCTTGTGGCGGCGGCGGGCTGAGCGCGGGCATCGCGCTGGCGCTGGAGGCGCGCGCGCCGGGGCTAAGGGTGCGCACCGTCGAGCCCGAGGGCTTTGACGATGTCGCGCGCTCGCTCGTTGCCGGTCGGGCGCTGGGCAACGTACCTGGCGGGGCTTCGATCTGTGATGCGCTCATGGCGCCGCAGGCCGGGGCGCTGACCTGGCCGGTCATCCAACGCCTGTGCGGGCCGGGGCTTGTGGTGGGCGAGGATGCGGTGCTGCGCGTCATGGCGCTGGCCCATGACCGGCTGAAGATCGTGCTCGAACCCGGCGGTGCAGTGGCGCTGGCGGCAGCACTGGCCAGCACGGGCGCCGGGTCAATCGAGGGTGAGGCGGTGATCGTCGTCGCCTCGGGTGGCAATGTCGACCGCGCGGTGATGGCGCGGGCGCTGGAATCGTGACCGGGCGGCGGTGATGGCAAGGCCGCGCCTGCCTGACCTTTCGTCCCTGGTAAGGCCTGGCGCGCGCTTTGCCGTAAAGGTGGCGCCGCGCGCGAGCGAAAACACCCTGGAAACCGGCGAGGTGCTGCGCATCCGTGTCACCGCCGCGCCCACCGATGGCAAGGCGACCGAGGCCGCGCGGCGGTTGCTGGCGCAGGCGCTGGGCGTGGCCCCCACGCGGCTGTGCCTGATTCGCGGCGAGACCAGCCGCGACAAGCTGTTTCAGCTCGACGACTGATCGGGGCCCTGATCGACCGTGTCGGCCGGGCGCATGCGATAGATGCCCTCGGGCAGGTTCAGTGCCGCGCGCAATTCGCGCAGCTGCGTGGGCGAGAGGGTGATCTTCATCACCTGATCCGATTGCGGGTCATATTGTTCGACCGTCACGCATTCGGCGAAGGCGTTGACGGTGATGTCTTCCTGCAAGGGCGGCGCGCCCTCGTCCACGAGGGTAATGACGGTTGCGTCGAATTCGTGCTCGATGGTGAACATGGGGGCATTCTAGCGTATTGAGGCGGGTCAAGAAACAGCGCTTGAGTGAGCAGGCCGGTCTGGCGCATCTGCAGGATTGGCAATTTTGCCCAACCTGCGACAATGGGTATTGCCGGGGCTGGCGGCGGGCGCGCCATGCCGCGCCGCCTGTTGCCGGCGCCGGTTCAGGCCCTGAAGCTGCGCATCAGGAAATCGGGGACATGATCTCCCATGCCGACCACCGGTTCACGATCGTCGCGCGAGCGGCCGCGTTCGGGTTTGCGTTCGGGTTTGCGTTCCGGCTTGCGCTCGGGCTCGGGCTTGCGCTCGGCACTGGCGGGTTTTTCGTCGCGCCTTGCATCCTTGCCCTGCCCGCGCTGGCGCGGCGCGGGGGCCGGTTCGGCGGCTTCGGGGGCAGGGGCGGGTGCCGCCGCTGCTTCGTCTTGCCGAGCTGCCGCATCGGTGGCCTTGTCCGCCTCGCCCGCGCGCAGCCGCCGGCGCGGTTTCTCGTCCTCGATCGAAAGCGGCTCGGCGCGCGGCAGCGGCTTTTGCAGCATGTGCTCGATGGCGTCGACATATTTGTCGTCGGCCGGGGTGGCCAGCGTGAAGGCCTTGCCCAGGCGCCCGGCGCGTCCGGTGCGCCCTATGCGATGGACATAATCCTCGGCATGGCTGGGCACGTCGAAATTGAAGATGTGGCTCACCGCCGGAATATCGAGCCCGCGCGCGGCGACATCCGAGGCGATGAGAAAGCGAAGCGTGCCATCGCGAAAACCATCGAGCGTGCGCGTGCGCACCGACTGGTCGAGATCGCCATGAATCGGGGCCGCGTCGAACCCGTGCTTCTTCAGTGATTTGGCGAGTGTATCGACATCTACCTTGCGGTTGCAGAAGATGATGGCGTTCTTCAGCGCCTCGCCCTCCTGCTTGATCAGCGCGCGCAGCATGCGCCGTTTCTCGGCAAAGGCGCGGTCCTTGCGCGAGGGCTTGAAGGCGATCAGCGCCTGTTCGATGGTCTCCGAGGTGGTGGACTGGCGCGCTACCTCGACCTTCACAGCCCCGGCGAGGAACTGGTTGGTGATGCGCTCGATCTCGGGCGCCATGGTGGCCGAGAAGAACAGTGTCTGCCTTGTGAAGGGCGTGAGCGAGAAGATGCGCTCGATATCGGGGATGAAGCCCATGTCGAGCATGCGGTCGGCCTCGTCGACCACCATCACCTCGACACCGTTCAGCAAGAGCTTGCCGCGTTCGAAATGGTCGAGCAGCCGCCCCGGCGTGGCGATCAGCACATCGACGCCGCGGTCGATCAGCTTGTTCTGTTCGCCAAAGCTGACCCCGCCGATGAGCAGCGCCTTGGTCAGCTTGGTGTATTTCGCATAGATATCGAAATTCTCGGCCACCTGCGCGGCCAGCTCGCGCGTCGGCGCCAGCACCAGGCTGCGCGGCATGCGCGCGCGCGCGCGTCCGCGGTTGAGCCTTGTTATCAGCGGCAGGGTGAATGAGGCGGTCTTGCCAGTGCCGGTCTGGGCGATGCCCAGCACATCGCGCCCTTCGAGCGCCGGCGGAATGGCCTGGGCCTGGATCGGGGTCGGGGTTTCGTATCCGGCTTCGGATATCGCTTGCAGGACCTTGGGGTCCAGCTGCAGGTCGGTGAATTTGGTCATTTGCGTCCGTCGGTTACGGCATCGGGCCGTAATGAGTATATGGGACGCCTGTCTTGTCGCGCCCCGCCATCGCTTTCCCGGCCATCATGGCCACTGCGCCGGGGTATCTCAAATTCGCCTGACGGTCAATTGCGGCTGCAAACCTGCTCGATTGTGGCGCAAAGATGGCGGCAATTGGCGGGCCTGCCATGATCAACCAGAATTTAACCCTGATTTCGCCGCGAACGCTCCCAAGAGCGGACGCAATCGAAGGCGAGAAACGGTTAACGCCAATTATAACAATTGAAAGTTGTTCCCATGGTTGCCAGTGCCCTTGCCAGTGCCCTTGTCAGCGCACATGACCTTGCCGGCGTGCATGCCGACCAGCCTGATGAACCTGTCGGCGAGGCGCAGCGCGCGCCTGGCCAGTGCGCGCCGGCCCCCGATGCGGGGCCTGCCCAGTCGCGCTTCGAGCCGATTGCCTCGCTGATCAAGTCGATCTTTCATGTTCCGGCGGTGACGATCACGCTCAACGGCACCCCCACGGTGCCGATCCGGGGCATCTATCGCTCGTTTCTTGAAATCCCGCTGATCCGCAAGCCAGGGAGCGAAGAGGCCGAAGTCATCGGTGCCCTGCGCATTCTTGATACCGCCGAGCGGCAGTTCACCGATCACGATTGCACCCTGCTTGAGGGTTTCGCGAATCTGGTTGTCGAGCAGGTCGAGCTGTGGGCCGAGGCCACCCGCGACGTGCTCACCGGCACCATGACCCGCCGCGCCTTTGTCGATGCGCTCAAGAAGACCCATGCAGCGCATCAGCGCCATGGCGGCAATGCCGTGCTGGTGATCTTCGATCTCGATCACTTCAAATCCATCAATGACACCCATGGCCATGGCGTCGGCGATGCCGTGCTCAAGCAGGCAGCCCGCGCGGTGCGCCGCGAATTGCGGGTCGAGGACAGTTTCGGCCGGATCGGCGGCGAGGAATTCGCCGTGATCCTGGAAAACGCCACTGCCGCCAGCGCCGCCGAGGTCACCGAGCGCATCCGCGCCGCCATCGAGCACGAACAACTGCCGGGTGGCGAGGATATCGGCTTTACCGCCAGCTTCGGCGTGGCCGCGCTGTCGGCGGTGATGGTCTCGACCGAAGAGTGGATGGAAGCGGCCGATGGCGCGCTCTATCGCGCCAAGGAATCAGGGCGCAACCGCCTGTGCGTGGCGCAACCGCCGGCCGTGGCGCTGAACTGAGCGACACCCTGGCCTTGCTCAGCCTCGCACATTGCTGCGCGAGGTGTTGTGGCTGCGCCCCGAGCTGCCATCCGGGTAGATTTCCAACTCGCAGGTGAGGCGCCGCGCCGTGCCGCTGGTGGCGCGGGCAGGGCGCGAACTGCGTTGCATGCAGTAGCGGAACACATGCGAGAAGCGGTGATCGGCTTCGACCACGCGCATCTCGCTTGACCCGGCATTATCGCCGGCAAAGCCGCCGCGCCCGGCGCACAGGGCAGGCCCGTCGACGGAAAGGCCGACGCGCTGCCCGCGATAGCCGAAAACCGTGCCGTCGGCACAGATCACCGCATAGCCGCCGGTTCGCACTTCATAGGCCGTCCAGCCCAGCGCCGGGGTTGCGGCAAGGAACGCGGCGGCGGCGCCGAAAGCGGCGGCTTTTTTCATGGCTTTGGGCGAAAAGGTCATCCCATCCTCCTCTTGCATCGAAAAGACATGTCGCCAGCCTAGACCAATCAGGCACGTCAGACGATAACCGCGTGACGTTACCCGATAACGCCAGCCCTCGGGCGGGCCGGGCGCCCTTGCCGGCGGCGCGGCGCTGACCTATACGCGCGGCCATGGCGCAGATGACCCAGCCCAGCCCCACCAACCGCCCCGAACTGCCGCCCGAGATTGCGCGGCGGCGCACCTTTGCCATCATCAGCCACCCCGATGCCGGCAAGACCACGCTGACCGAGAAATTCCTGCTCTATGGCGGCGCCATCCAGATGGCGGGCCAGGTGCGCGCCAAGGGCGAGGCGCGGCGCACGCGTTCGGATTTCATGCAGATGGAAAAGGATCGCGGCATCTCGGTTTCGGCCTCGGCGATGTCGTTCGATTTCGACGGGCATCGCTTCAATCTGGTCGATACGCCGGGTCACAGCGACTTTTCCGAAGATACCTATCGCACGCTTACCGCCGTCGATGCCGCGATCATGGTGATCGACGGCGCCAAAGGGGTGGAAAGCCAGACCCGCAAGCTGTTCGAGGTCTGCCGGCTGCGCGACCTGCCGATCCTGACCTTTTGCAACAAGATGGACCGCGAGGCGCGCGATACCTTCGACATCATCGACGAGATTCAGGAAAACCTCGCCATCGACGTGACCCCTGCTTCGTGGCCCATCGGACAGGGGCGCGAATTCATCGGCTGCTTCGATCTGCTGCATGACCGGCTGGAGCTGATGGACCGCGCTGACCGTAACAAGGTCGCCGAAAGCATCCGCATCGAAGGGCTCGATGACCCCAAGCTGGCCCGGCATGTGCCCGCTGAACTGCTCGAACAGCTGCGCGAGGAGATCGAGATGGCGCGCGGGCTGCTGCCGGGATTCGACATGCAGGCGGTGCGCGAAGGCACGCTGACCCCGATCTGGTTCGGCTCGGCGATCAACTCCTTCGGCGTGAAGGAACTGATGCAGGGTGTCGCCGCTTATGCCCCGCCGCCGCAGGTGCTGAACACCGACAAGCGCCAGGTCGCGCCCGAGGAAAGCACCGTCACCGGCTTCGTCTTCAAGGTGCAGGCCAACATGGACCCCAAGCACCGCGACCGCGTGGCCTTTCTGCGCCTCGCCTCGGGCCATTTCACGCGCGGCATGAAGCTGCACCATGTGCGCGCCGGCAAGCCGATGGCGGTGTCTAACCCGGTGCTGTTTCTGGCCGCTGACCGCGAACTGGCCGAAGAGGCCTGGGCGGGCGACATCATCGGCATCCCCAATCACGGGCAGCTGCGCATCGGCGACACGCTCACCGAGGGCGAGTCGATCCGCTTCACCGGCATTCCCTCTTTCGCGCCGGAACTGCTTCGCACCGCGCGCGCGGGCGATCCGATGAAGGCCAAGCATCTGGAAAAGGCGCTGATGCAATTCGCCGAAGAGGGCG
>JAFIEG010000131.1 GCA_020832665.1 Pararhodobacter sp.
AAAAAGCTGCGTAATCATTGAACCACAAACTCTCCGGTAAACCCGGGGCGGTTCATCCTGCATCTCATACGCCTGGGGAGATGGAAAAGTGATGAATTGCCTTAACGAAGCTCAACTGATGTCCGCAAGGGCAGTTCCATGCCTCGAGACCGTGGTAGCTTCGACGAGACTGTTAGAGAATTGGGCCAGAAACATACAATTCACTTCTCATGATGAATCCGCCAAAGAAGAGGCAGCACGGATTGCAGCGCAAGAAGCATCGCAGGCGATTTGGATTGACGCACTCTGCGTTCCGCCATCTGAGCCATCTCGCTCTTCCTGCCTTCGCGAAATGGGATGGATCTTCAGTGCGGCTTTTCAAGTGATCGTCGTACTTTCGCGGCAATGCTCAGGTGTACTCAGGCGTATTGGTCGCTCAGGCAATATCAACGACCTTGAGCTTCTGGCGCTTGAAAAAGAGGAGTGGGTAAGACGAGCCTGGACATATCAGGAGGCCGTAAACAGTAGAGCTTTGTTTTTCGTTGTTGAGGGCGAAGACGACCTGATCGTATCTGGGCAGGACTTTCTCAGATCGATCGCTGATGCGATTGAGGACTACAAATCACGACAGGCATTTAGCAGTCTGACTTGGCTTGAGACCCATCCCGGTTTGAGTGACTTAGAGATGCTCCTCGCAGACTACCGGATTGCCGATTTCTCCGAGCGCTCCGCATATCAAGTAATGTCTGCGATCGGTCAACGCGTTTCCGAGCGAACCGAAGACTATTTCTATTGTATGATTGGCGCTATTTCGACCACGTCGGCGCCCACAGAAGAGAGTGCGGAACTTCATCCAGCAGAATACTTCATGCGAATCTGTGAGCGGAAGCAGGACTTCTCGTTCATCTACAGTACTGCGGGGCGAGAGGCGGATATAGGACAGGGTTGGCGACCCCTTACAGAGAAGTTTTCCGCAGTGCTTCCTCGCCTGCTTATCTTTGGTAATGGTGAAGCAGGATTTCGCGAGTCGACACACATTGAGCTGAGTAAAATGTTTTGCCCCGTCCACGGAGCTATTTCGGCCAATGGTCTGAAGGCTGCTGGTTGGTTCATCGGGTCTCAACGCCAAGATTTATCGCCGGAGGCGATGGCGGCCGGAGTTCTCGAGAAGATGAGGGTTCTAGGATTTACCGGATGCGGTGAGTACCTTGAATTTGAGACGGGGTTCTTCTTTCCTCAACTGAAGCCCCGAAGTTCCGAGAACTTGGTTGTAGCTGTCTCTTGCGAGGTGAGTTGGTTGAGGGGAGGGCCAGGACTTCTGCTGCGGTCGAATGGATCTGACTTCCTGGACTTTGTCGATGTCGGCGCGTTCGTAGGGACAAGTCCGAAGTCTGGGCAGCCTCTCAAGATCCGTTGAGCAGTGGCATTGCTTGTTTGGGGCGGTACAGCGCGCAATAGATTGATATTGGGCGAGCGGCAGTGCTTTCTCTGGCTGTATCAGCTCCGGATGGCGAACTGCCCGCCACTGCGCTCAAGACGCCGTGTCTTTGTCAGGGCGCAATCCGCCCTCTACGACGCCAACAGCAAAAATGCCCCGAACGCTTGCGGCGTCCGGGGCATGGTGGGTCACTCTGCGGCGATGCGGTCCGGATCGCCTTCGGGCGAGGCGGTCTCGGCGTCATCATCGGCCGCCGTGTCAGCCTGGTCCGTGTCTGGGCCGTCCTCCGAAACACCACCCGGCACGCGAAGGGGTTCCGGCAGCCAGCCGGTGCCAGCCAGCAGCTGCTCGGCTTCGCGGGCCATGTCGCCCTTCTTCAGGCCCTCCAGCGCCTTTGCCCGCGCCTCGCCCGCGCCCTCGCGGACGGCCTCGAGGATCTGCGCCTTCGTCACGCGGCCCAGGTAGTTGGCGACCGTCGGGCGCCAGCCTGCGTCTGCCATGTCCAGTGAGGTCGCGCGCACCAGCCGGTCGGCCTGGGAGAGGCGGACCTGCAGCCCGTGCTCGCTCACACCGCTTGAGCTGTAGGGGGTGGGCTTCTCGTAGAGCGCGTTGACGCCGTAGCTGACGCAATGCGCCAGCAGCGCGAGGCGGCTGGCGCTGTCGAGCGCGGCGATCCAGTCCCAGAGGGCCGCATCGTCACCGGGCAGATCGGCCTCCCACCCCTCGTGCCGTTCCGCGATGGACTGGGCGGCCGGGCTGTCGTTCAGCCCCTCGGCGTGGCTGGGCAGGTAGACGTGCTGGATGCTGGCCTGCAGGCAGCCGCTTGTGTTGCGGTGGTGGAAGGTGTCGGTGACCAGCCGGTGGAGGAGCGCGGTCAGCGCGACCTCGGGGTTGCGCGCGACGGCATCGCGCAGGGCGAGGGTGCGATAGGCCGTCAGTTCGGTCAGCAACCGGTCGGGCAGCGGGCGGATGCCCTCGTCCTCCTCCTCCGCCGGGGCCTGCCAGGGGGTGGCAATGACCGGCTGCGGGGCCGTGGCCTCGGGGATGGCGCTGTCGGTGTCTGCGGCAACCGGCTCGACCGGCTCCTCATCTTCGGGCCGGACATAGCCGCGTTCGATCGACAGCGTGCCGTCCGTGCGCAGGCTGATGAAGACCCCGGCGCGGGCCAGTTCGTCAGCGTCGAACTGCAACGGGCGGCTGTTGAATGCCTCCAGCGCGGCCTCGATCTCGCCAAGTCGGGCATCAACCGCGTCGGGGAACTCGTCGGCGCCCTCGTATTCGGCCTCCAGCGCGTCGTATTCGTCGCGCAGCGCCTCGCGCTCGGCCCGTTCCGCCTCGGTCAGGTCGACCGTGGTGCCCGTCAGCCGGCGCAGGCCATGGGTGTGGCCATAGGGGAAGTCCGTCGCCACCTCGATCCATTTCCAGCCCTCGGCGGCGATGGCCTCGGCCTCGGCCGAGAGCCTCTCGGCCACCAGCCGCTCCAGCAGCGGCACGTCCTGCAGCCAGCCGCCGCCATCCTCCTCGAACAGATCGCGCATCACCGCGCCACCGGCCTCGACATAGGCCTCCAGCCCGACGAACCGCGCCCGCCGGTCGCCCGCGCGCACGGTCTGTTCGGTCAGCATGCGGCGGATCTGCCAGGGCTCCTTCTGCCAGCTCTGGCGCACCGCCTCCCAGACCTGCACTTGCCGGTCATGATCGTCCGAGACGGTGAAGGCCATCAGCTGCTCCAGCGTCATCGCGTCCTCGGCATAGACCTCGAGCAGCGCGGGCGCGACGGCGGTCAGGCGCAGGCGCTGTTTCACCACCTGCGGCGCGACGAAGAAGGCCGCCGCGATCTCGGCCTCGGTCATGCCCTTGTCACGCAGCGCGAGGAAGGCGCGGAACTGGTCGAGCGGGTGCAACGGCGCGCGCTCGATATTCTCGGCCAGCGACACCTCATCGATCAGGATGCCCGAGCTGGCCTCGGAGACGATGCAGGGCACCGGCGCGGTTTTCGGCAGTCGCTTCTGCCTGACCAGCAGTTCCAGCGCGCGAAAGCGGCGGCCGCCGGCGGGCACCTCGTAGCGGCCGGTCTCGGCCCCGGCCTTGTCCAGCAGCGGGCGGACATGCAGGCTCTGGATCAGGCCGCGCCGGGCGATGGACTCGGCCAGTTCCTCGACCGAGATGCCCGCCTTGATGCGGCGCACATTGGCCTGGCTGAGGGACAGCTTGTCGAACGGGATGTCGCGCGCGGTGGCGAGGGTGATCTTCTTCGTGGCATTGGCCATGGGTCTTGCTCCACAGCGGGCGCCGAGGGCCTCTCCCCCGGCTCGCAACCCGCCACAAAGCGACAAGCCACCCTCTGGCTCTCAGGGGTGGGGGTGGGGTATTGTGCGAATGTCGGAGATGCGGAACCTTTCGGAAGTTCGCTGCATTCGCAGCGTGGGCGGACCAATTAGACGGCGGCTATGCGCAGTGAAGCGAACACTGCGAATTTGTGAATCGTGGTCGATCCTTCAAGCTTGTTCAGCCCAGAGCCGCTAGTCGGCCAATGAAGCCCCGCACTGCGAAGCGGCATCGAGTGAGTCGTAGCTAGAGGGACCGCGCAGCCCTTCTCGATCATCGCTGGTGACCACCTCAGCCAGAACCAATACTACACCGGTGGGCACTTCAATATTGACTAGAATTCTAGTCATGGTAGCCTTCTCAGAAGACTTTGGGGAGCTTCGCTGTGACAACTGTGACGTCCGAAGAAATCGAACTTGTCCTTGATGAGCTAGAAAGCCTATTCTCTGAAGACCCTAACATCATAAGTATTGGGGTCGAACGCGGAGAGGATGGGGAAAATTCTCGCGTAATCATTAGTGTTCTTGCGCTTGAGAATTCATCGTTTCCCAAAGAGCGACAGTTTCAGCTTTCGAGTAGGTCAATTTCACTACCCATTGTAACTCAGGTTTCTCCGCCAATTGTCATGGAGTGCGCAACCGATGATGAAGTGAATGACTCATTCGGTGCGGTAATTCGTAGTGATTTTGCTGGAATGGGTGGAACTTGGATTGGGAGAGAGGGGAGTTGGGGCACGGTTTGCCTTTCTTCGGATAACATAGATATATCGATCGATCGGCCGGGCCAGGCGCTCGAACGCTGCGCTCGAGAAGGTCCAACTATTTTCAGCAATGCTCATGTACTTGCTCCAAACGGTACCAATTTATTCTCATTTTCAAGTGCTATTGGAGTTACTCGGTGCCACTTCGACCTCAATAAAAGACAGGCTGCGGATTACGGACATGCTTCATGGGATGCCCAGTTCAATAGCCGGAATTATTTTAGAGTTTTTGATTCTTCGAACTCTGCCGGCAAAAGGATAGCAACCGTCGGGACAGTACGTGAGGGCCTTTCGGTAGGCAAACAAGGCGCACGCACCGGATGGTCCGAAGGGACCGTACTAAGTCGAGCTATGATTAGGGTGCAAGGCTATAGCGGGACGTTTCGTTGTTGGAAAGCAAATTATCATTCGATGTCTGGCGATTCTGGTTCTGCAATCATTAGGCGATCGGGCGCCAGTTGGGAGTGGGTTGGTATGCACTTTGCGAGTGGCCCTCATTTTTGGAGCTGGGATACCATTGGAGGCAGGGTGTCTATCCAAATTGAACTGGCGAATTCCGAATAGATTTGAATTCAAGATTGCAATTTTGAATTAATACAACTTATTAACTGCGGCTCTATGGTAAGTGACCTGAGCTATCGGGCCGCAGAAACTCTCAGATGAAGATGTTGATCGGGCTCTTCTCCGATAGATTGCTGACCCTTTGCGAAGTAGCGTTCTCTACCCATTGTCGCAGATAATGTAAACGCCTCGTCACACCTTCAGCAAAGTTCGGCTTCCGCAAATCGAATGCATAGCTTCACCTGAACTCTGCACTGCGCACGACCGTCCGACCTGGGGCTGTGACCTGACGGCTGCACCCGCAGCATTTGAGTAGGGCCAGCGAGTCCGCTCAGGGCTCTTCACGTAAGTGCGTAAGGGCGCCAATAGGGGCGCCCCCCCCATTACCGATTCACCCCACCCGTTCCAGCAGCTTCTTCGCTCGGCCCTCCATGTCCAGCCGCGCGTCCTGATGGGGCTTCGCCCGCGCGGCGGCGGTGATGC
>JAFIEG010000037.1 GCA_020832665.1 Pararhodobacter sp.
CCCCCCCCCCCCCCCCCCCCCCCCCCCCCCCCCCCCCCCCGCGCCCCTTGGCGGGGTCGCGGTGCCCGGCCGCTGCCGGTGGGAAAACACTCGGGCGTCGTGCCGGGGTGGCGGCGTGGCATGAGTATTTTCGGCAAGATGAAGGGGGTGGGCGATGTTGCGGATGATCGATCTGCCGCCGGTCTGGCTGGCCGGATTTGCCTTGCTGGCCTGGCTGGGGGCGATGCCGGTTTTCGATGGCGCGGCGGCGCGGGTGCTGTTCGGGGCCGGGGTGGCGGTGGGGCTGGCCGGCGCGGTGCTGATGGCGCTGGCTGCCTGGGCGATGTGGCGCGCGCGCACCACGATCATTCCGCGCCAGGCGCCCTCGCGGCTGGTCACCGACGGGGTATTCGCCTTTTCGCGCAACCCGATCTATCTGGGCGATCTGATGATTCTGGCCGGGCTGTCGCTGATCTGGCAATCCTGGCTTGGGCTGGTGCTGGTGCCGGTGTTGGGATGGGTGCTGTCGGCGCGCTTCATCCGCGGCGAAGAGGCGCGGTTGCGCGCCGCCTTCGGGGCCGAGGCAGAGGCCTGGATGGCGCGGGTGCGGCGCTGGCTTTAGCGGCGGGTTTCAGACCGGCAACTCGGTTGTGTACTTGATCTCTTCCATCGACAGGAGCGCGGTCACGTTATGGATGCGCACATCGCGGATTAGCCCCTGGTAGAAGGCGTCATAGGCGCGCGCATTCTTCACCCGCACCTTTAGGATATAATCGATATCGCCGGCCAGGCGGTGCGCTTCCAGCACTTCGGGGCGCGCGCGCACCGAGCCGAGGAAGCGCTCCTGCCAGTCGGGCTCGTGCTCGGCGGTGCGGATGAGCACGAAGAAGCAGGCCTCCAGCCCCAGCGCTTCGGCATCCAGCAGGACGGTCTGGCGGGTGATCACCCCGGTCTCGCGCAGCTTGCGGATGCGGTTCCAGACCGGGGTCTTCGAGGAATTGACCTTGCGCGCGATCTCGTCGAGCGACTGGTCGGCGTCGCGCTGCAACTCCGCCAGGATGCGGCGGTCGAGGGGGTCGAGTTCGGCTGCGCTCATCCGCTGCTACGCTCCTGCTCCATTCGGGCCGCCGCGACCGCGCCATGATCGCGCGACCGCCGGGGGCACACGCTTGCGCAGGAACACGGGCTCGTTACCCCGGTCAGTCCCGGCGCCTTGATCCTTGTCATGTCGCGATGGCTCTGCCCGGGGCATTCTGGCTGCATCATTGATCGAGAATCGTCAAGAGGACTGGCAGGTTGACGGAGTGCTGACATGGGTATCATCGTGACCGACCGGGGCTTGCGCCCCGACGACTGGAAGAATGGCTACATCCCGCTTGCCGCGCTGTCGGATTCGCCCGGGGCGGATATCGGCCCGCTTGCCGTCGAGATCGATACGCGCAGCTTCTGCGCGCGCCAGTGGCATCGGCTGCTGCAGGTCATGCCGCGCCTTGCACTGGTGCGTATCCGGCTGGCGAGCTTTGGCGATGCGGTGGCTTTCGAGCTGGCGCGGCGGCTGCGCGAGGCGGGTTTCATGGGCCGCATCCGCGCGCATGGCGCGGTACTGGCGCGCCAGTACACGCTGGCGCGGCGGGTCGGCTTCAGCGAGATCGAGCTGAACGCGTTGCAAGCACGGCTGCAACCGCCCGAGCATTGGCAGGACGTGGCACTGTGGATGCCCGACGGGCTGGGCCACACCCCTGCCTTTGCCCAACTGCCGCCCCCTGCCGCCGACCCGGGCCAGGCAAACCCGCCCGCACCGCCACGCTGGGCATGACAGCGCCCTGATCTGGCACCGGGTGGGGTTTCGTTTTCCGCCCCCGGCGTATAAACGAATCGCCACCGATTGGCGTCAATCGCGCCGGATACACCCGCACGGAGGGCGACAGCATGACACAGCTCGGCACCGGGCAAGCAACGAAACCGGCCGCGCGCACCCTGCCCGACGCGCAAACGGTCACCGAAGTGCGTCACTGGACGGACAAGCTTTTCTCTTTTCGTTGCACCCGCCCGACAAGTCTGCGCTTCCGCTCGGGCGAATTCGTCATGCTTGGGCTGATGGACGAGCGCGGCAAGCCGCTTCTGCGCGCCTATTCGATCGCCTCGCCGAACTGGGATGACGAGCTGGAATTCTACTCGATCAAGGTGCCCGACGGCCCGCTGACCTCGCGCCTGCAACATATCCAGCCCGGCGACCAGATCATCCTGCGCCCCAAACCCGTGGGTACGCTGGTGCATGACGCGCTGTTGCCTGGCAAGCGGCTGTGGATGCTGGCCACCGGCACAGGCGTCGCCCCCTTTGCCAGCCTGATTCGCGATCCCGAAACCTATGATAAATTCGAAACCGTCATCCTCATGCATACCTGCCGCGAGCAGGCCGAACTGGAATACGGGCGTGAACTGGTCGAAAATCTGAGGGATGACCCGCTCATTGGCGAGATGGTCGCGGACAGGCTGCTCTACTACCCGACCACCACGCGCGAGAATTCGCCGCAGATGGGCCGGGTGACTGACAATTTGTCCTCGGGCAAGGTCTTTACCGATCTGGGCATTGACGGGCCGATGGACCCGGCAAGCGACCGCGCCATGATCTGCGGCTCGCTGGCCTTCAATATCGATGTCAAGGCCATCCTCGAAGGCTGGGGGCTGCGCGAGGGCGCCAATTCCGAGCCACGCGAATTCGTCGTCGAAAAGGCCTTTGTCGGCGACGGGGTCTGAACCCGCGCCCCTTCATCTTGCCCCAAATACTCCGGGGGGAGTCCGCGCAGCGGCCGGGGGGCAGCGCCCCCTTATTTCCCGCCTACCCGGCAGCGCCACCACCCAGCCAGCGTTCCTCCAGCGCCTCGATGGCGCGGATGCGATCGGCGCTTGATGGGTGGCTGGCCATCCATACCGGCGGGCCGCCGGCATGGCCGGTGATCTGCTCGAGCTTGGCAAAAAGCGATTTCTGCGGCACGGTGCCGATGCCGGAGCGGGTCAGCAGCGCCGCGGCGTATTCGTCGGCGGCGTATTCGTCGCTGCGGCTCAGCCCGGCGGCCATCAGCGTTACCAGCCCGCTGGCAATGAGCGCGCCGATGCCGGGCAGGAAGCGGTTGAGCACGCCCGCCAGCACCACGCGGATGGCGTTCTGGCCCGAGAAATCGATCATCCGCTTGCGGGTGTGGCCCAGCGCCACATGGCCCAGCTCATGCGCGATGACCGAGGCCAGCTCTTCGGCGCTCACCTCGCCGCGGCGGTAGCGATCCATGAAGCCGCGGGTGATGAAGATGCGCCCGTCGGGTGCCGCCAGCCCGTTCACCGGCGCGATCTCGTAAACCTGCACCCTGATCTCGGGCAGATCGAGCGCGCGCGCCATGCGGTCGGTCAGCGCCTTGAGGCGCGGATCGCGCAAGGGCGCCGAGCGCGCGCTCAACTCGCGCCGCGTGCGCCAGGCCGAGAACTGATACATCAACAGCCCGTAGGCGATGATCAGCACGATGGGCAGGAATTTTGTCATGTTCCAGATATGGCGCGCCGAAGCCCGCGCTGCAAGGCCGGCCTTGCGGGCGCGCTTGCCGGCGGGGCGGGGCAGGCGCATGGGAAGGGGCGCGCCCCGGCCCGGTGCGCGCCCCTTATGTGTTCGATGATCAGCGACGCCCCGCTCATTGCGCGGGGCGCGCTATCAGCCCGAGATGTCAGGCCGCGTCCTCGGTTTCTTCGTCCTCGACCGGGTCATCGGTCCAGCCTTCGCCTTCGGCAAGCATGGCGATCTGCAGGCTGCTGGTGTCGATGCCCTGTTCCTGCATTGCCTCGATGGCGTCCTCATAGGCTTGCACCAGAGCCTCGTAGCTTTCGAACCCGCCTTCGGGTGCCACGATCGTCAGTTCCGGGTCAAAGGTAGTTGCCCCTTCCGGCCAGAAGCGGACTTCCTGCAACTCATCGAGACCGAAGGTTTCTCCCGCCTCTGCATCCGCCTGCCACAAGGCGACATAATCGGCAAAGGTGCCCTCGGCATCCTCGTCCAGATCACCAAGTTCATAGAACTTGCCGCCGCCCCCTTCAGGGTTGGAGACAAAGAACACCTTGTCATAGGTTGCGGGGTCTTCACCGTTGTCGTCGCCGTTGTCATCACCGTTCTCGGGATCGCCCGAAACACCCTTGATCGAGCCGCCGCCATTGACCGAGGTGGCGCGGATGCCGAAGAAATCGATATCGTCGAGGCTGTCCAGCCCGTCCAGATCCACCGTGAGCGTCTCGCCCTCCGTCAGGAAGGTTTCCTTATCCTCGCCCTCGCGGCCTAGGCCCGGGCGGCTAAGTTCCGCGCCGCCTGCCCAGGTGACCTGCTCGCCCTCATATTGCGAGCCCTCGCCATTCATGTTGAGCGGCCCTTTCGTGGGCGCGGCATTGTCGCCGTCATAGTCTTCGCTCGACCAGTAAAAGGCGTTGACGTCCATGGAGCCTTCGTCGACGGTGATATCGGCCTTGAAGCTGCCAGGATTGTCCGGGTCTTCATAGACGGTGACGGTGTAGGACAGCCCGTCCTGGCTATAGGTAAAGGTCTTGCTCATCTCTTGATCATCCCCCTTGGCCGGCACGCAAAGAATTGCATTCGGCGCACGCGCGTTAACCTGGAAAAACCAACCTGGCGACCAGCCGCCCGGCGTGGCTGGCCCCGCTCCCGCCGGCAGAAGCGGGCATGAACCAGCAGCGACATTACTGGTTTAGAATGAGTAAAGCAATCTGGCTTCCGGAAACAATGCGTTCATATTTTCGAGTTAATGCTGACTCTTTGGCACCTGTTTGAATTGCCCGCTTTCGCCGTGCCCCCGGGCGGTTTCGGCCGGGTTCAGCCCAGCAGAAGCGTTGCCGCCATCATCGCGGCGAAGCCGGCGGTGACCAGCGCGCCGGTCTGGCCGCTGTCGAGCCCCGTCTGCGCGTCGGGCATCAACTCGGCGAAGATCATCCACAGCATGGCGCCGGCGGCCAGCCCCAGCCCCAGCGGCAGCCAGGGCGAGAAGGCCAGCACGAACAGAAAGGCCGGCACCGCCAGCAACGGCTGCGGCAGCGACGAGGCGATGGCGAAAAGCCCCGCGCGTGTGACCGAGGCGCCGCGCGGCACCATCACCAGCGCGATCGCCAGCCCCTCGGGGATGTTGTGCAGCGCGATGGCCAGCGTGATGAATTCGCCCAGCCGCTCGCCGCCGCCCCAGGCCACGCCCACGCCGATGCCCTCGGCCGCCGAATGCGCCGTCATCACCGCCATGATCAGGAACACCTTGCGCCGCGCCTGCGCGCCGTCATCGTGCAGCTTCGCCTCGGGCAGAAGCGCGCGCGCCAGCCAGATCAGCGCCAGCCCGGCCACCACCCCGGCGAGGGTGCGCCGCGCATCCAGCGCGAAGCCCTCCTGGATCAGGCTGAACGAGGCCGCCAGCATCAACCCCGCCGCCAGCGCCGTGCCGATGGCGCGCGCGCGCTCGCCGCTGTTGCGCATCGCCAGCAGCGGCAGCGCCCCCAGCCCGGTGGCCAGCGCGGTGATCATGGCGGCGATGAAGACGACAAGAACGCTGGGCGGGTCCATCAGGGGCAATCACTGGCAATCACGGGCAGGGTATGGGCAACTCAGCCGCGCTGGCCGGCTGTCACGTTTTCGAGAAAGGCCGCGCAACCGGCAAGGGCGGCGTAATCGTCCTCGATCAGATGGATGGAAAATTGCTCCATCAGCGCCGCGTATCGTCCCATCTCGCAAAAGGCCTGCGCCAGCCCCAGCCCCGGCAGGTGCGGCGCCATCGCCCGCGCCACACCGCCGAAAAGATAGATGCCGCCAAAGGGCAGATGCGTCAGCGCCAGATCGGCCAGCGCCCGGCCCAGAAGCCGCGCATAGAGCGCCGCCGTGGCGCGCGCCTCGGCCTCGCCGGCATCGAGCGCGGCCGAGATTTCCGCCGCGCTGGCATCAGTGCCGCTGCGCCAGCGATGGATCGCCTCCAGCCCGCGCCCGCAAAGTGCCTCTTCCACCGTTGCCAGCGCGTGTTCGCTGGCCAGCGCGCGGGCGAATGCGCGCTCGTCGCGCGCCTGCGCGGGCAGATGCGCATGGCCGCATTCCGAGGCCGGCACCACAAGCCCGCCCCCGGCGCGATGCACCGGCACGGCGTTGAAGCCGGTGCCGATACCCACCACCAGCCTTGCCGCCGATGCCGCGCCGGTCTCGTCCGTCGCCAGTGCCGACGAAACCAGCGGGCGGATGCGCGCGGGCGCGATGCGATCGAGCGCATGGCCCTGCGCCTGCAGATCGTTGATCAGCAGCACCGGCACATCGCCGCCGGCGAGCGCGCGCAGGCGGTCGCGGTCGATTGTCCAGTCGAGATTGGTCATCACCAGCCGGTCACCGCGCACCGGCCCGGCCGCGGCCACGCAAAGCCCGCTGATATCGCTCACCGCATGCGCCTGCATATAGGCCTCCAGCAGCGGCTCCAGCCCGCCCTGCCCGGCATTTTCCAGCCGCCTTATGCTGCCCGGGCGCAGCACGCCGTGATCGGCCAGCGCCACGCGGCTATGGGTGCCCCCGATATCGGCCACCAGCTGCGGCGGCGGGGTGAAGGGAAAGGGTTTCAGGCGGCGGGTTTCGGTCATGTCGCTCGCTGCGCGGATTGCGGTTCCTGGCTTGCCGGGGGGCGGATGGCCCGACCCTGTCGCTAACAGCCTAGACCAGGCGACCGGTCGGGGGGAAGCGCATTCGCGCCGACGGCATTGCGCGGCGCGTGATACCAAGCCAGGTTGATCAGTTCGGGAAGCACGGCGGGACATTGCCGCCGAGCGGCCGAACTGTTCAACCGGAAACCATATGACGCGACGTCACCGGCTATCGGCAGGCTGCCGGGCGCGTCATACGCTTGCGGGCGGCGGTGTCGAGGCGACACTGGCGTCATGCGTGTTCCGGGCTGGCTTTTTCCGTTTCTTCTGTTCGCCGCGATCGGGGCGGGCTGTTCCGTGCCGCCTGCGCTCGCGCCGGAAACGATGCCCGCGCCCGCATCACTTCGCCTTGATCCATCGCCGGAAACGGCCCGCACGCCACCGCCGAGCCGCGCCACGCCGCCAGCCGCGCCCGATATCGAGGCACTGCTCGCCCCCTTCGAGGATGACGCGCTGATGCCGCCGTTGCTGGCCGGCCTGCCCTTCGAGCCGGGCCGCGCCTATGCCATCCTCGCGCAGCTGCCGGCGCCGGCGGTGGTTGATCTGTCGGCGCCCAACCGCGCGCGGCAGGGGCTGGCGGGGCTGCTGAACCCGCTGGCGGTGGCGCGTGCGGGCACGGTGCTGGGCCATGTCATGATCGGCTGGCGCTGCGCCGATGGTCGCCAGGGGCTGGTGTCGCAAACCGGCGCCTCGGGTGGTCAGGGCCAGCGCATGCTGCTGGCCGGCTGGGGGGTCGGCACGCTGCTGGCTGAATACAGCGATGGCCGGCTGGTTTCGCTTGACGATCTGCCCCTGCCGCACCGGCGCCAGCTCGAAGGCGCGCGCGCCCGCGTCGTGGCCTTCGAGTTCGAGGCGCAGAGCTGCCAGGCGATGCGCCGGGCGCTGGCGGGTTACATCACCCATCCCGCCGCGCCGACGCAGCGCTATACGATGGTTCCCGATCCGGCCTCAATGCAGGGGGCGGGCTGTGGAAGCTTCGCGGCCTGGCTCGCAGGGCAGGGCGGGGTGTTCGCGCAGATCGCGCCGGCTTTGCATCGCGAGGTGCCGCTGGCTGACAGCTATTTCGGCTTGGGCCGTTCGGTGCCGGCAGGCGTGCACCCCTGGCTGCCGCCGGGGGCGGAACCCGAGGTGCTGCAGCGGCTGCCCCTGCTTTCGCTCCTTCGCGCCGACTGGGAGGAAGGCGCCGAGCTGGGCAGCGTCTGCCTGCTTGACATGGAGCTTTTGCTGCTGGCGCTCGACCGCGCGCAGGCGCGCGCCGGAATCGCGCGCCCGGCGCGGCTGCGCGCCGATGACGAGGCGGCACGGCAATTGATGGCTGGCGCCGATCGCTGGCTGGCCCGCTATGGCCGCGTGACGCCGGTGCGCATGGGCAATGCGCGTGCGGCGGTGCTGCATTGGCGCTGAGCGTCAGCCCAGCGCAGGGCCGGGTCCCGTTAAGTCGCTTGCATGGCTGCAGGCCGCGCCGGATACTGAAGCCTGCGCCATTGCGCCAATCGGAGAGAATCATGTTGCCTGCTTTTTCCGTTCGCGGCTTCGGTCTTGCCTGCCAGCCTGTTGCACGGCCGCAATCGCGTGCTCGGGCGGACTGGCCCTTGCTGCGCTTTCTTGTAAGGGGCCTGGTGGCACTTGCCGCTGCGCTGATCGTCGCGGCGCCGCCCGCGCCGGCTTCGGCCGATGGCGCGCGCACCGGCGGCGGGGCAGGGGGCGTCGATGCGCTGCTCGCCCCCTTCGAGAGCGGCGCACCGATGCCGCCGTTGATTGCCGGGCTGCCGCTGGCCGAGGGGCGTGCCTATGCCATCCTCGTGCAGATCGTGCCGCCTTATGTGGCGAATATGCAAGACCCCAACAGCGTGCGCCGCGCCATGATCCGCGGGCTGAACCCGATCGCCGTCGAGCGTGCCGGCACCCAGCTGGGCCATGCCATGGTGGGCTGGCGCTGCGCCGACGGGCGCTTTGGGCTGACCGGCAAGACCAGCGAGGATTCGGAACTGGGCGAGGCGATGCTGCGCGATGGCTGGGGCATGGCGGCGGTTCTGTCGGAATTCCGTTTCGGCCGACTGCACCGGCTTGACGAGCTTGATCCGGGCTGGCTGCGCGCGCTTGAACGAGGCGCGGTGCGGGTGGTGGCTTTCGAGATCGGCGCCGCCGACTGCCAGCGCATGCGCCAAGCTCTGGCGCGCTACCTTACCCATCCGCAGCGCCCCGAGATCCGCTATACCAACCTGCCCGACCCGGCGCTTATGCGCGGCGATGGCTGCGCCAGCTTCGCGCTGTGGCTGGCCGGCGAGGGCGGGGTGTTCGCCGGCATCGGGCGCGATCTGTTCTGGCGCGAGGTCGAGCTGCGCGATTCCTTCATCGGCCACGGCACCGAGGTGCCCGAAGGGGTGGTGCCCTTCCGCATGGCCGAGCCGGGCCACGAGATTGGCGTGCTGCGGCTGATGCTCGGCGACTGGAGCACGGGGCGCGTGCTGGGCCGGGCGCGCGGGATCGACCCCGAATTGATGACCCTGGCGCTCGATCGCGCCTATGCCAGAGCGGGCCAGCCGCGCGAGCGCCGGCTGCCGGGTGATGATGCGCTGGCGCAACGCGTCGACGCCGCAGCCGAGCGCTGGCTTGGCGGCTTCGGGCGCATCACCCCGGTGCGCATGGGGCGTGCGCGGGCGGTGGTCATGCACCGGCGCTGATGGGGGCGGGCCAAGGGGGGCTTGGCACCGGCGCAGGGGCGCGCCCCGCGAGACAGCCTGCCCTTTGGTTTCACCGGTGGCGAAGGCGCTAGCTGCCACCCAGTCCTGCCTGGCCCGGAGCCAACCGCCATGACCCCGACACAATCGCGCCCCTCTCCGCCCCGGCCCCCGTTGGCCCCGGCGCCGGGCTTGTGGCGGCGCACCCCGCCGGCGATCTTTCCGCCGCTGATGGGGCTTTTCGGGCTGGGGCTGGGCTGGCGGATGCTGGCCGATCTTGCCGGCAGCAGCACGCTTGCCGGCTTGGCCGAGGCCTTCCTGGGCGCCGTGTCGCTGCTTTTTGCCTTTGCCTTTGTCGCCTGGCTGGCGAAGCCTCTGCGCCGTCCCTCGGTGCTGGTCGAAGAACTTTCGGTACTGCCTGGGCGCGCCGGGGTGGCGGCGGCAGCGCTGTGCCTGATGCTGCTGGCCGTGGCGCTGCTGCCCTATGGTTTTGTGCTGGCCGGCGCCAGCCTTGCCGCCGGGGTGGCGCTTCTGGCGCTGACCGGGGCGCTGGTTCTGCGCGCCTGGATCGCCGGCCCGGCTGAGGCGCGGCAGCTCAGCCCGGCCTTTCACCTGATCTTCGTGGGCTACATCATCGCGGCGCTGACGCTGGTGCCGCTGGGGCAGGTGGGGCTGGCGCGGGCGGTGTTCTGGCTCACACTGCCAATTGCCGGGGCGATCTGGGCGTTCAGCCTGGGGCAGTTCGCCCGCCGCGTTCCGCCGGCGCCACTGCGCCCGCTGCTGGCCATCCATGCCGCCCCCGCCGCCCTGTTCGCCCTTGTCGCCGCGCAGCTCGGATGGGCGATGACGGCGGCAGGGTTTGCGTTCATGGCGCTGGCGCTGGTGGTGGCAATGGCGGTCTCGGCGCGCTGGCTGCTGGCGTCGGGGTTCAGCGCCATGTGGGGGGCGCTGACCTTTCCGCTGGCGGCGAGCGCCAATGCCGTGCTGGCAGCACTGCCCGGCGCGGCGGGGCTTTGGACGGGGGCGGCGCTGCTGTTCGCAGCGACGATGCTCAACCCCTTCGTGGCGCAGCGCGTGCTGCGCAGCTGGGCGCGCGGAGGGCTGGCGGCGCAGACCAACGCCGCCACGGCGTGAGAGCGAAATCCGCTTGATTGGTTCGGTGTCATCCGAACCACCTGCCAAGTGCTTTCGCCGCTTCCGGCCATCAACCGGGCTGAATGCCGGCCTGGGGCAGAAGCGTGGCGATCTTGTTGAGCAGGCTTTGCGCGGCGCGAGCGCGCGCCTTGTCGGGCCCGTTGGCCTGCGCGCGCAGCCCCGCCACCAGCGCTGCCAACTCATCCTGCGTCAGAACCGTCGGCGGCAGCACCAGCGGCTGTCGCAGCACATAGCCAAGGCCGCGCTCGCCCTCGACCGGCAGCCCGGTGGCGGCCATCATCGCCATGTCGCGCCAGATGGTGCGGGTGGAAACCCCCAGCGCGCGGGCCAGCTCGGCCGCCGTGCGCAGCTTGCCGTCGCGCATGATCTGCACGAGATCGTAAAGGCGCTGGTCGCGTTTCATCCTGTCTGCCGCATGGCTGCCTGCCACCCGCAATGGGGGGCAACTGACAAAATACTGTCAGCAGAGTCGGTCCGCCAGCCCCCAATCGCCGTATTCGGGCTTTGATCCGCGCCGCCGGGCCAATAAATAGAGCCCGAACGCATGAACAAAATGCCCCGGCGCCGGGCCGGGCGCGACCCGCAGACAGGAGGCAATCATGCTCGACGCGCAGATGGTAACGCCGCTTTTCATCAACAATGCCGGCCCCTGGGGGCTGCTTCTCATAGCCATCGTGGTGCTGGTGCTGTTTGGGCGCGGCAAGATCGCCGGGCTGATGGGCGAGGTGGGCAAGGGCATCACCGCCTTCAAGAAGGGCGTCAAGGATGGCAGCGAAGAGCTCGAGGACCGGAGCAATGCCGCCGAGGACGAAACCGACGGCGTCACGAGCGCCCGCGACGTGACGCCGTCGCGCGACCGCGATAACGCGTGAATTCGGGCGCGTGAACTTGGGCCTGAGCGCGGCGCGCCCGTTGCGCCGTTGCTGAAGGGGGCACCGGATGCTGGATATCGGCTGGACCGAACTTCTGATCATCGGCGTGGTGGCGCTGGTCGTGGTGGGCCCGAAAGACCTGCCGAAGATGTTTCGCGCGTTGGGCGAATTCACCGGCAAGGCGCGGGCGATGGCGCGCGAGTTCCAGCGGGCGATGGAATCGGCCGCCGACGAGGCCGGGGTCAAGGATGTCGCGCGCGACCTGCGCGACACCGCCTCGGGGCGCAAGCTGCGCGAGGCGGCGGGGCTGGACGAGATGGAGCGTGATTTCCGCGATATCGAGCGCGAGATGCGCTTCGATGAAAAGGGCGGCAAATCCGCTGCCGGCAAACCCGCCGGCGGCAAACCGGGCACAAGGCCGTCTGCCGCCGCTGCCGGGGCCGATACAACCGGCGATGATGGCGGCGAATTCGACGAAGAGGGCGCTGACGATCTGATCGCGGCCGAGCACGACGCCGATCTGGCGCGCAAGGCCGGCGGCAGCGCCCGCGAGGCCCAGCGGCAAAAGCGCGCCGAAAGCGCCACCGAGGCAAGGCGCAAGGCCGCCGAAATCCGTGCCCGCCGCGAAGAGGGGGGCGGTGGCAAACCCGCGCCCGCTGCAAGCAGCCCTGCGCCGGTGTCGCGGAACCCGGCGGCAAGGGGGGGCGGGGACAAAGCCGCCTCGGGCGACGCCGTGGCAAGCGGCAAGCCCGCCGCGCCCCGCGCCGCTGCCGGCAAGGCAAGTGCCGCAGGCGACAAGCCCGCCGCCAGCAAGCCGGCAGCCAGCGCCAGCACCACGCCCGCGCGGCGCAAACCAGCGGCGAAGGATGGCAGGGACAGCGCCAAGGCCACCGCCACCACCAGCAAGCGCGCCCCCGCAGCCGCCAAGCCGAAAGTCCCCGTCAGCAAGCGCGCCAGCTCTGCCACTGCCGAGAAGGGCCCCCAGGCCAAGACCAGGAAAAGCCCCGGCGGTGACACCCCCGCGCTCGATGGCGACCCGCCGCGCGGCGGCTGAGGTGCGCCCCGCGCGGCGATGGCGCGGTGCCCGCTGGCACGACGCCCGGCTGATGATGAAACCGGTTTCAGGATGATGTGACCACCATGCCCAGCTCTGCAAACCCGGCGAAAGGCAAGCCCGAAGACGTGATCGAAGACAGCGCCGCGCCGCTGGTCGAGCATCTGGCCGAGCTGCGCTCGCGCATCATCCGCTCGCTGCTTGCCTTTGTCGTGGCGATGATGATCGCCTTCTATTTCTGGAACCCGATCTTCAATTTCCTCACCCAGCCGCTATGCGATGCGCTTGAAGCGCGCGGGCAGGAATGCAACCTGATCCTGATCCAGCTGCAGGAGGGCTTCTTCGTCGCCATTCGCATCGCCATGCTGGGCGGGTTCGTCATGGCCTTTCCGATCATCGCCTCGCAGATGTGGCGCTTCGTGGCGCCGGGGCTGTATCGCTCGGAAAAATCGGC
Organism: Pararhodobacter sp.; assembly: GCA_020832665.1. GTDB lineage: Bacteria > Pseudomonadota > Alphaproteobacteria > Rhodobacterales > Rhodobacteraceae > Pararhodobacter. The sequence goes on from JAFIEG010000037.1 coordinate 12,901, forward strand.
CTTCCTGCCCTTTCTGATCGCCTCGCCGGGTATGTTCCTGCTTGGCGCGGCCTTCGCCTTTTACGTTGTCACGCCGCTGGCCTTTACCTTCTTCCTGGGCTTCCAGCAGCCGGGGGTGCTGATGGGGGGCGAGGCCGTCGAGGGTGAGAACCCGCTGGCGCAGGCCGGCATCACCTTTCAGGGCTCGGTCAATGAATATCTGTCGCTGACCACGCGCTTCATCATCGCCTTCGGCATGTGCTTTCAGCTGCCGGTGCTGCTGACGCTGATGGGCAAGGCGGGGCTGGTTTCGTCCGAGGGGCTGAGGAGCGGGCGCAAATGGGCGGTGGTGGGGATTCTCACGCTGGCGGCCTTTGTCACGCCGCCCGATGTGATCACCCAGATCATCCTGTTCACCGTGGTTTACGGGCTTTACGAGGTATCGATCCAGCTGGTGCGCTGGGTCGAGCGCAAGCGTCGCGAGGAGCTGGCCGCCGAGGGGCTGCTCGATGACGAGGACGAGTTGCCATGAGCGCGGATGACGCCGCGCCATTCCCCGCAAGGGCAGACCAGGCCGAGGCGCTGGCGCGCATCGCCGCGGCGCTGGAGCGCATGACCCCGCCGCCGGCGCCGGTGCCCGATTTCGCCGGTGCCGATGCCTTCATCTGGCATGTCGGCCCCGACCGGCTGGAGCCGGTGGCGCAGGTGGCGCGGGTGGATCTGTCGCTGTTGCAGGGCATCGAGCGCGCACGCGACACCTTGCTGGCCAACACGCTGCAATTCGCCCGCGGCTTTGGCGCCAACAACGCGCTCTTGTGGGGCGCCCGCGGGATGGGCAAATCCTCGCTGGTCAAGGCCGTGCATGCCGAGGTGCTGGCGCGCGGCGCTTCGTGCAAGCTGGTCGAGATCCAGCGCGAGGATCTGCCGTCGGTGGGCCGGCTGCTGGGCCATCTGCGCCGCGCCGCCGATCAGCGCTTCGTGCTGTTTTGCGACGATCTGAGCTTTTCGCATGACGATCAGCACTACAAATCGCTGAAAGCGGTGCTCGATGGCGGCATCGAGGGGCGCCCGGCGAATGTGATCCTCTATGCCACCTCGAACCGGCGCCACCTGATGCCGCGCGACATGATCGAGAACGAGCGCTCAACCGCCATCAGCCCCTCCGAGGCGGTGGAAGAGAAGGTTTCGCTGTCGGATCGCTTCGGGCTGTGGCTGGGCTTTCACCCCTGCACGCAGGATGAATACCTGGCCATGATCGAGGGCTATTGCGCGGCTGCGGGGCTGGAGGTGGCGCCGGAACGGTTGCGCGCCGAGGCGATCGAATGGCAGGCCACGCGCGGGGCGCGCTCGGGGCGGGTGGCCTGGCAGTTCTTCTGCGACCTCGCCGGGCGGCTGGGGCGCGCGGTTTAGGCCGGGCAATACCGCCCGGTCAGAGGGGGGCGCTGCCCCCCGTCCGCTTCGCGGACTCCCCCCGGAGTATTTGGGGCAAGATGAAGGGGCGGGGGAGGCATGCTTTTCGCGGCGCGGCGCCGGTTTACAACCCCCTGAGCCAGCGGCGCAGGCGCGCGGCGTTCACGCCCCTGTCGGAGCGGCCGAAGCGCGAGCGCGAAAAGGCTGCCAGATGCGTGCCGCCGACCTCTGCCGGCTCCAGTCGGAAGCTCACGAAATCCGGGTACCGCATCAGCCTGGTGCGGGCGATATAGGTGAAATGCCGCGCATCGCCGGTCAGCAACTGCGCCCCCTCGGCGCGGGCGGCGGCATCGATGCGCGCGCGCAATTCATCCGGGGGCAGGGGGCTGATGCGCTCGATGCGCGCGAAATTCGGCGTGGCCGGGTCGGGCGCCGCCACCGGATCGACATGCCAGCGCGCCGGGTCCGATGGCGCCATGCGCACCCAAAGCGCGAAGGCCAGGAAGCCGAGCACGGCCAGCGCGAGTATGGCAAGAAGCGTGGTCAAGGCCCGTCCATTCATGGCTTACCGGCAGGCTGGGTCCGGGTCAGCCGGTGATGTAGCGTGAAAGCACGGATTGCAAACCGTTCACCACGGGCCGGCAGCTAGGGTAGTGCCGGCGGCCTATGCCCGGCGAGCCCAGCAGTAAAGGCAGAGCAGCTCCATCGCCACATGCGCGCCGGCAATGGCGGTGGCGCCCGTGGGGTCGTGGGGCGGCGAGACCTCGACGACATCGCCGCCCTTCAGGTCGATCCCGGCCAGCCCGCGCAGGATCGCTGCCGCCTGCCAGCTTGCCAGCCCACCCCAGACCGGCGTGCCGGTGCCCGGCGCGAAAGCCGGGTCAAGCGCGTCGATATCGAAACTGATGTAGCACGGGCAATCGCCGACGATCTCGCGCACCTTCGCCGCCACGGCCTGCGGGCCCTCCATATGCACCGAGGGCGCATCGATCACCTGCATGCCCATATGGTCTTCGGTCACCGTGCGGATGCCGATCTGCACCGAGCGCGCCGCATCCACCAGCCCCGCCTTCACTGCCTTGTACATCATCGTGCCATGGTCGATGCGCGCCATGTCGTCATCGGGCCACAGGTCGGAATGGGCATCGAACTGGATCAGGCGCAGCGGGCCGAATTTCTGGGCATGGGCCTGCAGGATGGGAAAGGTGATGTAGTGATCGCCCCCCAGCACCAGCGTGCCCGCCCCGGCGGTAAGGATGGTGGCGATATGCGCGCGCAGCGCGGCGGGGAAATCGGCGATGCGCGCGTAATCAAAGGCCAGATCGCCGTAATCGGTGATGGCGAACTCGCTCAGCGGGTCGAAGCCCCAGCCATAGGGCGGGTCACAGGGTTGCAGGGTCGAGGCCTCGCGGATGGCGCGCGGGCCGAAGCGGGTCCCGGGGCGATGCGTCACCGCCTGATCGAAGGCCACCCCGGTTACCGCCAGATCGACGCCGGTCAGATCCTTGCTGTATTTCCGGCGCAGAAAGCTGGTGGCGCCGGCAAAGGCGTTCTCATAGCTCAGCCCGCGCGGGTCGGCGCGGGTAAAGGCGGCGTCGATCTCGTGTTTCGCGTCTTCCAGCGCCATTGCATTCTCCCTGTGGCCGGCACCGGCGAAACATGATCAAATGTCGCGGGCTTGGCAATCGCCAAGCGCCATTTTCGCCTTTTTCCTGCCGGTTGTCAGCCATGCCCGATGCCCAAGCAAACGCCCCCGCCACCGACTGGCCCGACAGCCACTGGCTGGCCAGCACCGAGCCGCCGGCGGCCTTTGCGCCGCTTGCGGGAGAGACGCGCGCCGAGGTGGCGATCGTGGGGGCGGGCTATGCCGGGCTCAACGCGGCGCTGGAACTGGCCGAGGGCCATGGCATTCAGGCCGTGGTGCTCGATGCCGGGCAGCCGGGCTGGGGCGCTTCGGGGCGTAATGGCGGTTTTTGCTGCAAGGGCGGCGCGCGGTTAAGTGCGGCGCAGATCGCAAGCCGCCTTGGCGAGGGCGCCGCCGGCGAATGGGCGGCATTCGAGCGCGCTGCCATCGAGCGCGTGCGCGACAATCTCGCGCGCTACGGCATCGATGCCGATTCCGGGCCCGAGGGCGAGTTGCAACTCGCCCACAACCAGCGCGCCGCCACCCGGCTGCGCGCCGAGACCGGGCCGGGCGGCGCGCAATGGCTGGAGCCGCCCGCGCTGGCCGAGCGTGGCCTCAAGGGCCGGTTTCATGGTGGGCTGCTTTCGCCGACGGGCTTTCCGTTGCATCCGATGAAATACGCGCAAGGGCTGGTGCGGGCGGCCGAGGTGGCCGGGGTGCGGCTGCATGGCGACAGCCGGGTGACTGCGGTTGCGCGCGAGGGGGCGGGCTGGCGGCTGGCCACCGCGCGCGGCCATGTGCTGGCGCGGCGCGTGCTTTGGGCCACCAATGGCTACAGCGACGAGGCGATGCTGCCCTGGCTGGCCGGGCGTATCCTGCCGCTGGTCTCGGCGATCATGGTCACCAGTCCGTTGAGCGAGGCCGAGCGCGAAGCGCAGGGTTGGACCAGCCAGATCATGGCCTATGATTCGCGCCGGGTGCTGCATTACTTCCGGCTTCTGCCCTGCGGGCGCTTTCTCTTTGGCGGACGCGGCAGCGCGTCATCGGCGTCGCGCGCGCAGGCCGCGTTCGCCTCGGTGCTGCGCGCCGAGTTCGAGGCGCTGTTTCCCGCATGGGCCGGGGTGGCGAGCGAACGCTACTGGAGCGGCCATGTCTGCCTGACGGGCTCACGCGCGCCCTGGTGCGCCGAGGTGCCGGGCCATGACGGGCTGTTCGCGGCGCTGGGCTGGCATGGTAACGGGGTGGCGGCAGCATCCGAGGGCGGGCGACGCATCGCCCCGGCGCTGGCCGGTGGTGCAAATTGCGCCCCGGCGCTGGCGCAGCACCGCCCGGGGCGGGTTGTGCCGCCGCTGTTGCGCCCGCTGGCGCTGCGCGCGGGCATGGCGCTGGCGCGGCTGGCCGATGGCCCGATCGGACGTTGAACGCCGGTGCTTGCCCGCCACCGCGACGGTGGCTATGAAAAAGGCGATGGCGCAGCCCTTTCCCTCGTGCCAGCGGAGTTGCAGCCATGTCGCCGTCCGATCACACAAGCGAGCCTTCCGACGGCCATGACCGGCTTGACCGCGTGGGCGATACCCACGCTCTTCATCGCCGCATCCACGCCTATTACCGCCATTCCGAGCGCGGCTATGAACGGGTTCTGGGGGGCGCCAAGCATTTCGGCTTTCACCCCGAGGGGCGGCGCATCGACGAGGCACAGGCCCGCGCCCTGCTGCATGAGCAGGTAATTGCCCGCGCGCAGATCGGCGCCGGCGACCGGGTGCTGGATGCCGGCTGCGGCACCGGCGTTGTGGCCTGCGACATCGCCGCGCGAAGCGGGGCGCATGTCGAGGGGGTTGATATCGTCGATTTCGAGATCGCCAAGGCCCGCGCCCGGGCGGCGCGGCAGGGGGTCGGCGAAAGAACCGGCTTTTCGGTGATGGATTACAGCGCCACCGGTTTTCCAGATTCCCGTTTCGACGTGGTCTACACCACCGAAACGCTGTCGCATTCGCCCGATGTGGACCGCACGCTTCGCGAGTTCCACCGCATCCTGCGGCCTGGCGGGCGGATGGTGCTGTTCGAGTATTCGATCGCCGAACCCGAGGCTTTTTCCCGGCGTGAGTGGCAGTTGTTCGAGCGGGTCGCCGAGGGGTCGGCAATGGCCGGGCTGGCGTCGTTTCGCCATGGCCGCTTTCCCGAACGGCTGGCGGCGGCGGGGTTTGCAGGCGCGAGCGAAGAGAACATCACCGCCAACATGCTGCCTTCGCTGCAATGGCTGCGCCGCCTGGCGCGGCTGCCCTATTACCTGCTCACATGGCCCCTGGGCCGGCAGCGCGCCAACCCCAACCGCTCTGCGGCGGTGGTGTTCTGCGCGATGGTCGAAAAAGGGCTGGTGCGCTACAATATCTACAGCGCGTACAAGCCCTTGTAGCGGTTTCGGTTGCCTGCACCGGTTGCCGGTTGAAGAGCGCGCGCGGAAAACACCGCCAGGGTCTGCGTCCTGAGCGAACGGGTCTCGGCCTAACCCGGCGCGCCGCCCTCTTTCACCAGATCGGCCAGCATGGCCAGCATCCCGGCTTCTTCGACCTGATCGAAGCGCGCGTAATGGGCGCCCACGGCCATGAAGGGCTGCGGCGTGAGCGGGCAGATCACGGAATCGGCACGCCGTTCCATCTCGGCCACCGTCTCCGGCGCGCCCACCGGCACCGCCACCGCCACCTGCGCCGCACCCGCCGCGCGCGCCCAGGCTATGGCGGCGCGCATGGTGGCGCCGGTGGCCAGCCCGTCATCGATCAGCACCGCCAGCCTTCCGGCCAGATCGGGCGGGTCGGCCGCCGCGCCCCAGTCGGCGCGCCTGCGCGCGATCTCGTCGCGCGCGGGTGCGGCCAGCGCCTCGATCTCGGCACGGCTCAACCCGAAGGCGCGGGCGACACTGTCATTGATTTCGAGTTCCGCGCCCGTCGGCCCGGCAATCGCGCCCACGGCCAGTTCGCGCTGGCCCGGCAGGCCGATCTTGCGCACCATCGCCAGCCCTAGATTGAGGCCCAGCGCGCGCGCCGCCTCGACAGCCACCGGCACACCGCCTCGCGGCAGCGCCAGCAGCACCGGCGCCGCCTTCTGGCTGTCGATCAGCGCGCGTAGCGGCGCGATCAGCGCGCGCCCGGCTGCGGCGCGGTCGGGGTAGCGCTCAGCGCCCGGCACCGCCGAGGCCCAGATCGACCGACAGTTTTTTCGCCAGGTCGGCCTCGGACAGGTTGAGATAGTTCGCCGTCTCCTCTTTCGTCACCAGCGCGCGCAGCGGCCCCGGCAGCATCTTGCGCAGCTCGCCCAGAACCTGCGGTTCGGCATAGATGACCAGTTCGCGAAATGCGCCCTTGCGCTGATGCTTTTCCAGAATTGCGATCACCTCGCGGATCAGCCCGCGCGTTTCCTCGGCCAGCGGGTCCGAGCCGGACTCCATCGCCGAACGGCGCGAACTGAACGAGGCGAAGCTGCGACCGGGCCGGTCGGACATGATTTCGCCCAGTAGCTTCGCCTCGAACTGGCGCACGATCTCGCCGGGCGGCGTGGTGGCTTCTTCGTCGGGGCCGGGTGTCCAGCCCAGGCTGCGCAGAATACGCGCATGACTCGAATTCATTACCAGGGCCCAGAGCTTGCGTTTCTCGACTGGCACGAAAACCTCCCGTGTAAAAAGTAAATTCATTGCCTTGCAGGTTGATACCCTTGCCGGCGCGGCGCCTTGATCCAGGTCAGTCCCGCCGCTTGTTCATTGCTCAGCCCAGCCGCCCGATGGCGGCGGCGCTGTCAAGCATGCGGATGGCATAGGCCCATTCATTGTCATACCAGGCCAGCACCCGCACCAGATCGCCCCCGGTGACGCGGGTCTGATCGGGGTGAAACACCGCCGAATGCGGATCGTGGTTGAAATCGGCACTGACATTGGGGTGCTCGGTCACGCCCAGAATGCCCTTTAGCGGCCCCTCGGCGGCAGCTTGGCGCATGGCCTCGTTGATCTCTTCGGCCGAGGTGGCGCGGCTGGCCTGAAAGGTCAGATCGACGGCCGAGACATTGGCGGTGGGCACGCGCAGCGCCACGCCGTCGAGCTTGCCTTCCAGCTCGGGCAGCACCAGCGCCACCGCCTTCGCGGCGCCGGTGGTGGTGGGGATCATGCTCATCGCCGCGGCGCGGGCGCGGTAGAGATCCTTGTGCAGGGTATCCAGCGTGGGCTGATCGCCGGTATAGGCATGCACCGTGGTCATGAAGCCCTTCTCAATGCCGACCGTGCGATGCAGCACCTGCACCACCGGCACCAGGCAGTTGGTGGTGCAGGACGCATTCGAGATGATGCGGTCCGCTGGCTGCAGATCGCCGTGATTGACACCATAGACGATGGTGCGGTCGGCGCCCTTGGAAGGCGCCGAAACCAGCACCCTTTTCGCGCCGCCCTCAAGATAGATGCGCGCCTTGTCGGCATCCTTGAAGACGCCGGTGCATTCGAGCACTACATCGACATCGCCCCAGCCCAGCTCGGCCGGGTTGCGAATGGCGCTGGCGCGGATTGGCCCGCGGCCGGCATCGATGTTGTCGCCATCGACGCGCACCTCGCCGGGAAAGCGCCCATGAACCGAATCGAAGCGCAAGAGATGCGCGTTGCTCTCGACCGGGCCGAGATCGTTGATGGCGACGATCTCCAGGTCGCGCCGGTCAAGCTCGACCAGCGCGCGCAGCGCCAGCCGGCCGATGCGCCCGAAGCCGTTGATGGCCAGTCTGGTGGTCATGGATGCCTCCTGTGGGGTATGATCACAGGATAGGCACCGGTGGCGCTAACATCAACCGCCGCGCGAGAATCCATGCGCAAACCCGCCTGATTTGGGCTGCGGAAGGTGGCGTTTCAGCAGATGGTGCAGCCGGCCTCGCGCGTAGGCGGTTCCGGGTTGTATCCTTGCGCCATGAGTCGCAGCATGCCGCCCTGAACATCGATCACCGGCACTGGCAGTTGCTGCGCCAGGATCTGCCCGGCGCGGCTGGTGCGGTTGCCCGAACGGCAGATCAGCGCCACCGGCTGCCCGGGGCGCAGATGCGGCGCCAGCGCCTGCAGGAAACTGGCCGGATCATTGAAGGGGATGAGCAGCGCATTGGGTAGCACGCCGGTCTGCACCCATTCATGCGGCTGGCGGATATCGACCAGCAGCACCGGTGCGTTCTCCAGCTCTTCGGCCGATGGCGCAGCCGAGAAAAGCTGCTGCGCAGCCAGCGGCAGCGGCGCGAGGGCCAGCAGGAAAGCCAGGACAAGGGGCGAGATTTGTCGCATATTGATTCCTGAATGCATTCTCGCCTGCTGCGCTATCACAAGGCCCGGCCGAGCAGCAAGCGCGGCCTCTTGCCGCATCCGGCGCGGGTGGCGGGGTCAAGGCGCTTCGAAGAGCCGTGTTCGCTGCCGCGGCGGTGGCTTTCCAGCGCCGGGGGCGCATGAAAAAGGGGGCGCGCGCCCCCTTTCGCCCGGCCCGCAAGCGCGGATTGTCAGACCAGCCTTCCCATCGCCGCCGCCACATCGGCCATGCGGCAGGAAAAGCCCCATTCATTGTCATACCAGGCCAGCACGCGCACCGTGCGCCCGCCCACGACCTTGGTTTGTTCGGGTGCGAAGATCGAGGAATGCGTGGTGTGGTTGAAGTCGATCGAGACCTTGGGTTCAGGGTCATAGGCGAGTACCGAGCCCATTGGGCCGGAAGCGGCCTTGCGCACCGCCTCATTGATCTCGTCCACGCTCACATCGCGTGAGGCGACGAAGGTCAGATCAACCGCCGAGACATTGGGCGTGGGCACGCGGATGGCGGTGCCATCCAGCCGCCCGGCCAGTTCGGGCAGCACCTCGCCCAGCGCCTTGGCGGCACCCGTCGAGGTGGGGATCATCGCCATGGCGGCGGCGCGCGCGCGGTAGAGATCGTTGTGGCGGCGGTCCAGCGTGGGCTGATCGCCGGTATAGCTGTGGATCGTGGTCATGATCCCCGATTCGATGCCCACCGCCTCGTGCAGCACCTTGGCCAGCGGCGCCAGGCAGTTGGTGGTGCATGAGCCGTTCGAAACCACCAGATGCTCGGCCAGCAGCTCGCGGTGGTTGACGCCATAAACCACGGTCTTGTCGGCATTCTTTGCCGGCGCCGAGATCAGCACCCGCTTGGCGCCGCGTTCCAGATGCACCGCCGCCTTGTCGCGCGCGTTGAACTTGCCAGTGCATTCGAGAACGATATCGACGCCCTGCCAGTCCAGCTCGGTCGGGTCATAGGTGGAAAACACCTTGATCGGCCCGCGCCCCAGATCGAGCTTGTCGCCCTCGACGCGTATCTGGCCGGGAAAGCGGCCATGCACGCTGTCATATTTCAGAAGATGCGCGTTGGTCTCGATGGGGCCGGTGGCATTGATCGCCACCACCTCGACATCGTTGCGCGCGCTCTCGGCGATATGGGCCAGGGTGCAGCGCCCGATGCGGCCGAAACCGTTGATGCCGATGGTGATGGTCATGTCGTCATCCTCCGCGCTCGCCTGCCTGGCAGTTCCTGCTTGCTGCCGCCCGGCCCGGCCGACCGCGCGGTTATGCCGCGTCTATACCCTTGCCGGCGTTCTGGCGAAAGCCACAAAGGCGGCAATTCGGTGTTTTTCATCAGGGTGTTAGCGCAAACCATACGCGCAGGAATCATGTTTGCGCTAACTGCCCGTGCCCAGCGGCGTGCAGGCGCGTTGCAGCCAGGCGGCGGCGGCGGGGCTGACCAGCGGCGCAAGCGTGGCGGCGACGCTAGCGTGATAGGCATTCAGCCAGGCGATTTCGGCCTCATCGAGGATGCCGGGCACGATCAGCCCGGTATCGATGGGGCAAAGCGTCAGCGTCTCGAATTCCAGCATCACCCGCTTGTCAGTGCCTTGCACTGCGTCCTGCACCACGACCAGATTCTCAATGCGAATCCCCCAGCCGCCGGCGCGGTAATAGCCCGGCTCGTTCGACAGGATCATGCCTTGCGCCAGCGCCAGGGTCGAGGCGCGCGAAATCCGCACCGGCCCCTCATGCACGCTCAGCGCCGCGCCCACGCCGTGGCCGGTTCCGTGGTCGTAATCCATGCCCTCAAGCCAGAGCGGATAGCGCGCCAGCGCATCCAGATGCGCGCCTGCCACGCCGCGCGGAAAGCGCGCGCGGGAAAGCGCGATCATGCCCTTGAGCACGCAGCTAAAGGCGGCGCGGCGCTCGGGCGCGATGGCATCGGCCGGGCCCACCGGCAGGGTGCGGGTGATATCGGTAGTGCCGTCGGCATATTGCCCGCCCGAATCGAGCAGGAACAGATCGCCCGGTTCCAGCCTGCGGTTGCTGGCCTCGGTCACCCGGTAATGGTTGATGGCGGCGTTCGGACCGGTGGACGAGATGGTATCGAAGCTCAGATCGATCAATTCGCCGGTGGCGCGGCGGCAGGATTCGAGCTTCACCGCCATGTCGATCTCGCTCAGCCCCTCGGTGGCTTCGGTATAGTACCAGGCAAGGAATTCCACCATCGCCGCCCCGTCGCGGATATGCGCTTCGCGCATGCCGGCAAGCTCGGCCTCGTTCTTGCAGGCCTTGGCCATCAGGATCGGGTCGGGCGCGGCGACGCCGTTTTTCAGCGCGCGCGCCAGCGCCACCGGGGCGGTGGCCGGGTCGAACTGCACGCTGCCCTCGATCGCCCCGGCGGCTTGCAGAAAGGCATCTGCCGGCTGCGCGGAAACGCCTTCGCCCAGCGCCAGCCCGGAAAGCTTGGCGGCATCGGTGAACAGATCGACGCGCGCATCGCCATGCAACAGCGCAAAGCCCTGCATGACCGGGTTGCGCGGGATATCGGCGCCGCGGATGTTGAGCAGCCAGCACAGGCTGTCGGGCAGGGTGATGGCCAGCGCCGCCCGCCCTTCCTTGCGCAGATCATGGGCGAGGCTTTCGCGCTTGTCGCGCGCGGATCGGCCCGCCAGCGCCTCGGGATGGGCGCGCGCCGGGGCGCAGGCGGGGGGCGGCTGGTCTGGCCAGATGGCATCGAGCGGGTTGTCATCGACCGCTTGCAGCGTGATGGCACTGCCCTGCAGGCCCTTCTCCAGCCGGCGTATCTCGTCGGGCGTGTGCAGCCAGGGGTCGAAGCCGATGATGCCGCCGCCGGGCAATTGCTCGCGCAGCAATTCGGCGGGGGCGGTATCGGGCCAGTCAACCGGGGTGAAGGCGCCGGTGTCGATCTGCTCGCGCACCTGCAGCCGGTAGCGGCCATCGACAAAGACGCCGGCGATTTCGGGCAGCATGATGCAAAACCCCGCCGAGCCGGTAAAGCCGGTCAGCCAGGCCAGCCTGTCGTCTCGCGCGCTGACATATTCGCCCTGATGGGCATCGGCGCGCGGCACCAGAAAGCCACTCAATCCGCGCCGCGCCAGTTCCGCGCGCAGCCGGGCCAGCCGCGGCGGGCCCTGTTCGGGGTTGGTGGTGGCGGTAAAGGACTGCAGCGCCGGTGGGTTTGGTGGCATGTCGGGGCCTCGGCTGGGGGATTGCGGCATGTGTCGGGCGCTTCGGTGCCGGGGTCAAGGGGCAGGGTCAAGGGGGCAGGGTGAAGGGGGCAGGGTCAAGGAGCGCCGCAGGATGGGCGATTCCGCCCATCCTGGTGTCCGCCGCCTGACAGAAAATACCCGATGACGGCTTGGAGCCCATAGCGGACTCTCGACCGAGGCTTTTACTCTGAAGAAACGGCTTGGAGTTGCCGCCTCTTAGCTGACAATCAGCTTGCATTGGCAGGAAGCGAAAACGTGCGGTTCCTGCTGCCCCGAAGGACCGTAATATTATCATCGTCATCGACGCGAATTACAAGAAAATTACCTCGTTGCCAGAAGCCTTTGCAATGATCAACGATTGCTGAGACGTTCTTGTAGATCAGAGCGTTAAGTTTTTGCGTTCCATCTGAGGATCTGTAAGGAACGATCTCCCATCTGGTGTCAGATACTTGTTTCCATCCTTCGATCTCTACCGCCACTCTAGTAATGCCATTTATACAACCGACGGCTATTGCTGCGTCCAGAGCGCGGAATTTAGCTGCAACGTTCCAGAACTGGCAGGTTGCTTCTCTGTAGAGGTCGGGGCAGTCATCGGGGAAATTGTTTCGACGATCAGCTACACCGTTATGAATATTGAAAAAGAAAATCGGTCGTTTAATCAAAGAAGGCGGAAAACTTGAGATGTCGAGTTCAGGGGCGCACCAAGTACGTAATTCTGTGCGCGATTTCATCCCGGTCTTGGCTGAACCAGACCCAGATTTCTTATTCGTCAACGGAATATCCATTTCTCGCAGCATGTCGATCAACGCACTTTCAACCAGAAATGCCTCTTGTTCATCTTTCAGTCCTGATCGAACAATTCTCCACTTTACGTCGCTAGAAGTTTTCCAAATTTCTCTGATCTTCGCTATTTTTTTTCGCTCTGCTCCGCTCTTGCCACGCGCCTCTTCAAAGTGGTCGAAAATTCGGCGATTTCCATGCCCTACGCGACCGCCACCTTTTCCAACATAAAATGGTTGACCCGTCGCCGGATCAAAAAGTGCATAGACATAGTGCCCGAGCTTATTAGCGACTAGATCATCGAACAACTCGGCATCGGTCTGATTTTCCACGTAAAAATCCCTCTTAGTCCACTCATGCAGGTCAAACTTGCAGCGTTAAATTTCAAGAAGATACAACCACGATTACTTTGCGGTTTCCAGTCTTGAACATGCATCAGAACATACGGCACGACCGTCCGCTTCGTCCGCAAAGCTCACCTTCGTATCCAATGGCAGCCGGTACACACGGGAACCGTGTGTCAGGCGCGTGATTCTAGCCATCGCCCTCGCGCAGCCAGACCAGATAGGCGGCGATGGCCTCGCGGTCCTCGCCGGGCAGTTGCTGCATATGCACAACCACATCCGACATCGAACCGCCGACGACATCGAAATCGGGCGTGAAGCCGGTTTGCAGATAGGCGGCGATGGCCTGCGCGTTCCAGCCCTCGCCGGGAATGGCCGGAACGCGCCCACTGCCCGAGGGGTTGGGCGCGCCCGCCATCCATGCGCCGCGATCCAGCGCGCCGGTCAGGTTGCGCGGCGTGTGGCACTCGGCGCAATGGGCCAGCGCCTCGGCCAGGTAGCGCCCGCGTCCGATCTGTGCGTCAGGCGGCTCGGGCGTGGCGTAATCCTCGTGCAGGTTGAGCAGCTTCCACAGCCCCACGGCGCGGCGCTGGTTGAAGGGAAATGCCAGCTCATGCGCCCCCGATGGCGTGGCATCGGCGGGCAGCGTCTGCCAGAAGGCCCACAGATCGGCCACATCCTGCGGGGTCATTCGGATATAGGTAGTATAGGGAAAGGACGGGTAGTAATGCGCACCCTCGGGCGAGACGCCGGCAAGCGTGGCGGTGGCGAATTGCTCCAGCGTCCAGCCGCCGATGCCTGCCTCTTCATGCATCGACACATTGGGCGCCACGAAGGTGCCGAAATCCGATTCCAGCCGCTGCCCGCCGGCCAGCACCAGCCGTTCTTCCAGCGGCGAGGTCATGTCGAGCCCCGGCTTGGCGTGGCAGCCCGAGCAACCCGCCGCCCAGAAGACCCGCTCGCCGCGCTCGGCATCGGCCTCATGTACGGCAAGCGCCGCCTGCACATCGGCTGGCAGCAACTGCGGCCGTGTCAGCGCCCAGACGAGCGCCAACCCGGCCAGCAGCAGCAGAACCGCCCGGGAAAGCCAGCGCATGGCGAGGGCTTACTCCGACGCGCGGAACTGCTGGTGGCAGGCCTGGCAAGCCCCGGCAGCGCCGCCCAGCGCGCCTTGCAGGCTGGCCAGATCGGTGCCTGCAGCCCCTTGCAGCGCCTCGATCCCGTCTTGCAGCGCGCCATAGCGGTTGGCGAAGCCCTCCAGATCGTCCCAGATGGCGGGCAGGGCGCGGGTGCCCTCGATGCTGGCATTGTCGCTGCCCTCGGGCCACATGAAATCCTGGCGCTGGCGGGTGAGATGGTAGAGATTGTCTGCCGCCGTCTGCGCGGTGGCGGCGTCATATTCCCTCTGGCCCTGCGCCATGCCGGCAAGCACGCCCAGATTGAAGGCGAACAGCGTGAATTGCGACTGGCGGGCCTTCACGGCGGCCTCGTTGGCGGCGGCGGGGGCCAGCGCCGGCAGCGCCAGCGCGGCGGCAAGGGCGAGGACTGAAAACTTGCGGAACATGACAAAACTCCCTGTGCTTGCTTGTGTCGCCGCCGTTGACGGCTGCGCTGATGAGCTTAACGCATGGCCGCTGACTGGCAAGGGCGGTAACCTCTCGAGTTCGTGATCCGATCGCCCGGTGCGGGATTGACCGCCACCCGGTCATCGGTCAGAAGCACCCGGCCCATGACACATGCCTTGCCCCATTCCGAACCTTGCGCGCTCGTCACCGAAACCTTGGCCGCGGCGGTGGCGGCGGCGCGCGAAGCCGGGCAGCGAGTAACCCCCGTAACCATTGCCGGGCGCCCGGCCTGGGTGAAGATCGCGCTTGAGAAGCGTTTGATCCTGCGCTTGCAAAAGGGCCCCGCGCCGCGCCTGTTGCGCGAGGAAACCGCCATGCTCAGGGCGATGGCCGCGCGCGGGCTGGCGGTGCCCGAGATAATCGGCGCGGGCGATGACTGGCTGATCACAAGCGACACCGGCCCGACACTGGCCGCGCTGCTTGCCGACCGGCCCGAGGCGCCCGATCTGCCGCGCGCCTTTGCCGCTGCCGGCCGGGCGCTGGCGCGGATGCACCGCGCCGGTTGTGCCCATGGCCGGCCGCATCTGCGCGATGTCTGCTGGGACACGGCGCAAGGGCGCGCCTGTTTCATCGACCTCGAACGTGCCGCCTCGCTCTCGGCGGGGATGAGCGGCTTTACCCGCGACCTGCTGATCTTCGTCTTCGCCTATTACAGCGTCCGCCCGCAGCCCGGCCCGCAACCGCTGCTGGACGAATTCGGCGAAGCCTATCGCCAGGCGGCGCCGGCGGGGATATGGGGCGCGGCCGGCCTGCGCGCCCGTCGCTGGCGCTGGCTGGGCCCGCTCAGCCGCCCGCTGCGCTGGCATGAGCGGCGCTTCAAGCCGCATCGGCGCTTCAAGGAATACGCCGCCATCCCGCTGACGCTGCGACATTTCGATGACGGCTGACGGTCTTTGCGGGCAATGCCTCGCAAGCGATATGGATAGGCCTGCGCAGCCCTGCTATGGCGCTGGCATGGGTGAAAAACCGTCACCGGCGGCGCTCGCCGCGATCAGGGCGCAGGCTGCGCGCAACCTTGACCGGCGCATCGAGCCGGTCGAGATAGAAGGTGCGCGCTACTGGATCAAGCGCCGCGAGACGCTGTCGCTGCGCTGGCAGTTGCAAAAGGGCAACCCCGCGCGCCGCTTCGTGCGCGAGCGCGAGACTCTGCGCCAGATGCGCGCCGCCGGTGCGCCGGTGCCGCCGATCCTGGCCGAGGGCGACGACTTTTTCGTGCTGCCCGATTGCGGCGAAAGCCTCGAGGCGCTGCTGGCCGCCCGCGACAGCGAAGCCGGGTTCGCAACTTGCCGCGAAGCCTTTGGTGCGGCGGGCCATGCGCTGGCTGCGCTGCATGCAATGGGGCTGGCGCATGGCCGCCCGCATCCGCGCGATCTGGCCTGGGATGGAAAGCGCATCACGTTTCTGGATTTCGAGCGCGGCGATGCGCGCCCGGCCGGTCGCGGGCGGCAGTTGCGCGATGTGGTGCAGATGGTCTTTGCCTGCCATGCGATGCTGCTGCGCGATGATACGCTGGTGGAAATCTTCTGCGCCGCCTATCGCGAAAGCGACCGGCGCCAGGTCTGGCCGGCGGCGCGGGCCTGGGCGCGGCGCTGGCGCTGGCTCGACCCTGTGACAAGACCCATCCAGCGCTTCGAGGCGCGCCACAAGGCGCTCAAGCCCTATCAGGAATGGCAGGCGATCCCGCTGGCCCTGGCGCGGCTGGCCAGCGAGGGGTGAAAGGGAAATCCGTTTGGAGATCTCGGGCGGTACGCGGGGGCGGCCCGGGGGGCGATCTGCCCTTGCTGGAACGAACCACGAAGGCGCGATTTACCCCGCTGCCGGTTGACCGGACCGGTGCGCTTGCGCCGCGCGACGGGCCTTCGAAGGCCCGTGCGCAAGTGCCTTGTGGCGCATCAATCAGCCCGAAATCGCCCTCAGCCCAGCACCACCAGCGCGTGGCGCTTGCGCCCGGCGCTAAGCTTGATCGGCTCGGCCAGATCAGCGGTGCCGATCATCTGCCCCGGGTCGCTGACGCCCTCGTCATTGAGCCGCGCGCCGCCCTCGGCGATCAGGCGCTTGGCCTCTTTCCCCGATTTCGCCAGCCCCGTGCGCACGAAAAGCTGCGCCACGCTCACCCCCTCGGCGGCTTCCCCGACGCTGAGCGTCAGGCGCGGCAGGTCATCGCCCAGGCTGCCCTGCTCAAATACCGCGCGCGCCGTGGCCTCGGCCGTCTGCGCCGCCTCGGCTCCATGGCAAAGCCGCGTCACCTCGCCCGCCAGTACCACCTTCGCCTCGTTGATCTCGGCGCCACCCAGTGCGCCCAGCCGGTCGCATTCCTCCACCGGCATTTCGGTGTAAAGCTTCAGGAAGCGCCCCACATCGGCATCATTCGTGTTGCGCCAGAACTGCCAGAAATCGTACGGCTTGAGCAGATCGGCATTCAGCCATACCGCACCGCCGGCCGATTTGCCCATCTTGCGCCCGTCCGAGGTGGTCAGAAGCGGCGTGGTCAGACCGAAGACCTGCGCATCGGCCACCCGGCGCGTGAGATCGACGCCGTTGACGATATTACCCCACTGATCCGAACCACCCATCTGCAACAGGCAGCCATGCCGGCGATGGATTTCAAGGAAATCATAGGCCTGCAGGATCATGTAGTTGAATTCGAGAAAGCTCAGCGATTGCTCGCGGTCAAGCCGCGATTTCACGCTCTCGAAGCTGAGCATGCGGTTGACGCTGAAATGCCGGCCGATATCGCGCAGGAAATCGAGATAGTTAAGCCCGTCCAGCCATTCGGCATTGTTGAGCATGATGGCATCACGGGCGCCCTCGCCATAGCGCAAATACTTGTCGAACACCGTCTGCATCGAGGCGATGTTGTCGTCGATCTGATCGGGCGTCAGCAGCGGGCGTTCCTCTGACCGAAAGGACGGGTCGCCCACCTTGGTGGTGCCGCCGCCCATCAGCGTGATCGGCTTGTGGCCGGTCTTTTGCAGCCAGCGCAGCACCATGACATTCAGAAGGTGCCCCACATGCAGCGAGCGCGCGGTGGCATCATAGCCGATATAGGCGGGCACGGTGCCTTTCATCAGCGCCTCGTCCAGCCCCTGCAATTCGGTGCAATCGGCAACGAAGCCGCGCTCTTGCATGATGTGCAGGAAGTCCGATTTCACCCGGTAGGTCATTTTGCTGTTGCCCTCGCTGCCGTGCCGCGCTGTCTATAGACCGAAGCGCGGGGCGAGGGAAAGCCGGGATGCGGGCGGCAAAGCAGCGAGAACTGGAGCAGCGGGTTTTGGGGTTGATGTCGGGCACCTCGCTCGATGGCGTGGATGCGGCGGTGCTGATCAGCGACGGCGTCGATATCGGCGGCTTCGGCGAGAGCGCCTATCGCGCCTATTCCATGGCCGAGCGCGCGGTGCTGCGCGCGGCGCTGGGGCGCTGGCCGGGCGAGGATGGCGTGGCCGAGGCCGCCGAGGTGGTGGAGACCGTCCATGCCGAGCTGATCGCGCGGTTCGAGGGTATCGCGCTGGTGGGCTTTCACGGCCAGACGCTGGCGCATGAGCCGGGCGGGCGCGGCACCCATCAGGCGGGGCTGGGCGATGTGCTGGCCGAGGTGACGGGGCTGCCGGTGGTCTGGGATTTCCGCTCGGCCGACATGCGGCTGGGCGGGCAGGGGGCGCCGCTGGTGCCCTTCTATCACCACGCGTTGGCGCGCTGGCTGGGGCTGGATGCGCCGGTGGCGTTTCTCAATCTGGGCGGGGTGGCCAATCTTTCCTGGGTCGATCCGGGCGTGCCGGCGCCCGAGCATGCCTGCCTGGCCTTCGATTGCGGCCCCGGCATGGCGGCGATGGACGATCTGATGCGCGCCCGGCGCGGGGCCGAGTATGACGAGGGCGGCGCGCTGGCCGCCGGTGGCGAGGTCGACGCCGCCGCGCTCGATGCCTTTGCCCTGCATGGCTATTTCCGCCGCATGCCGCCGAAATCGCTCGACCGCGCCGCGCCGGTGCCTGATGTGGCGGGGCTGTCCGATGCCGATGCGCTGGCCACGCTGGCGGCGGGGGTGGCCGGCGGCGTGGCGCTGGGGTTCGAGCATTTCCCTTCCCCGCCGACGCGGCTGCTGGTGGCCGGCGGCGGGCGGCACAACGCCACGCTGATGGCGATGATCGCGGCGGGCTGCGATTGCCCGGTCGAGCCGGTCGATGAGCACGGACTCGATGGCGACATGATCGAGGCGCAGGCCTTCGCTTTTCTTGCCGCGCGGGTGTCGAGGGGGCTGCCGACCACGGCGCCGGGCACCACCGGGGTGGCGGCGCCGGTGGGCGGCGGGCGTATCAGCCGGCCGGGGTAAGGCTTCGGTCGGTACCGGGAAAGCAGGATGGGCAATATTGCCCATCCTGCGCGGGGCGACGCGCCGGCCGAGACCGGTGTCAGGCCGGCAAGCGAAGGGAATTCAGCCGCGCCCGCCCTTGATCACCCGCCAGCCGGGGCGGGCGCTATGCGCCGGCCGGCCCGAATCGGGCGTGGCAATGGTGGCGTTCTCGGCCTGCGAATCGGTTTTGGCTACTTCGTTGCCGCTGCTTGCCGCCCCCGCCCCCGTCGCCCCCGTCGCGCCATCTCCCGCAATCGCGCGCAGATCGAGCGAGGCCGGCTCGGCCGCAAGATCGAAGCGCCGCGGCGTGCGCCCGATCTGGCCATGCGTTTCCAGCACGCCAAGCACACGGGTGATCTGCCCGGCGCTGTCGGTCAGCGGCATCAGCGCCAGCAGCCCGTCCATGCCTGGCTTTCCCAGCCCGCGCGCAGCGCGCAGCGGCAGCTGCACCCGCGCCCCTTTCTGCACGCGCGCCAGCGCCTCGGCCAACTCGTCGCGCGAGGGCGCGGCCAGCAGGCAGGAAAGCGGCATGCCGCGTGGCTCCATGCCCAGCAAATCGTGCAGGTGCTGACCGGCAAAACGCAGCCTTGCCACGCCAGGGGCGACCAATTCGGCGATGAACATGAAGCGAAGCGCCTCGGCCAGCGGCGCCGGTTCGATCTCGCTGCGCGCCGGTGCGATCCGGGCCCCGCGGCGGATTTCCCAATAGCCAAGCACCGTGCGGATGGCCGCGTATTCGGGCCGCGCGCGCTCACGCAGGGCAAAGGGCAGCCGAAGCAGCCCGTTTGCACGCCCCGCCTTGTCGGCCGCCGTGTCGGGCCCGGTACGGGTAAGGGTGACGTCGCTCATGGAACAGCCTCCGCCTGGTTCTCGTAGATTTCCCCTTGCCCGGTATAGCCCGCCGGGTCTGGCCTTCGTTGCCAATCAGGGTTTACGTTGCAGCAATATGTCTTACCGATGCCTTAATTTAGCCGTTTTTAGGCAAATGTGGGGAGGTTTCTAAACAAATGGTTAAGTCCATGACCGGTTTTGCCAGCCATCTCGATACACTCGATGCCGGCGCGGCGCGGTTTTCCTGCCAGTGGGAGATGCGCGCGGTCAATGGCCGCGGGCTGGATCTGCGCTTTCGCCTGCCCGACTGGCTGGAGGGGCTGGAGGCGGCGCTGCGCAAGCGGCTCTCGGCGCGGCTGGGAAGGGGCAACGTGACCCTGTCGCTGCGGCTGGGCCGCGCCGATGCCGGCGCCGCGCTCAGGCTCAATACCGAGGCGCTCGATGCCGCGCTGAACATGCTGGCCGAGACCGAGGCGCGCGCCGAGGCGCGCGGCTTCGCGCTGACCCCCATCGGCGCGGCCGATGTGCTGGCGCTGCGCGGGGTGATCGATCAAGGCCCCGATCTGACCGACCCGGCGCCCTTGATGCCGGCTCTGATGGAACAGGCCGAGGCGGTGATCGATGCCTTCGAGGCCGCGCGCGCCGCCGAAGGGGCGGCGCTGGCGGGCATCCTTTCGGGCCAGATCGACGCCGTTGCAGCGCTTCTGGCCGAGGCGCGCTCGGTGCTGCCCGAGCGGCGCAGCGACCAGATGCAGGCGCTCAGGGCGGCGCTGGCGCGGCTGGGCGAGGCCGCGCCGCAGGTCGAACCGGCGCGGCTGGAACAGGAACTGGCGCTGATCGCCATGCGCGGCGATGTCACCGAAGAGCTCGACCGGCTCGATGCCCATGTCGTCGCCGCCCGCGCCCTGCTCGCGCAGAAAAACGGCCCCGTGGGGCGCAAGTTCGATTTCCTGATGCAGGAATTCAACCGCGAGGCCAACACGCTATGCGCCAAGTCGCAGCATGCCGCGCTCACCCGTATCGGGCTTGACCTCAAGACGGTGATCGACCAGATGCGCGAGCAGGTCCAGAATGTGGAGTAAAGCCAGATGCAGCGGCGCGGGCTTCTGATCATCCTGTCCTCGCCCTCGGGGGCGGGCAAATCCACGCTGGCGCGCCGACTGATGGCATGGGACGACACGCTGCGCTTCTCGGTCTCGGCCACCACCCGGCCACCAAGGTCGGGAGAGCGCGACGGGGTGGAGTATTTTTTCCGCTCGCGCGCCGAATTCGAGGCCATGGTGGCGGGTGACGAGATGCTTGAACATGCCGAGGTGTTCGGCAATTTCTACGGCACGCCGAAAGCACCGGTCGAGGCGGCTGCCGCCGAGGGGCGCGACACCCTGTTCGATATCGACTGGCAGGGCGGTCAGCAGATCCGCCGTTCGGCGCTGGCCAAGGATGTGGTCTCAGTCTTCATCCTGCCGCCCTCGATCGCCGAGCTGGAAGCGCGGCTGCGCAAGCGCGCCCAGGACAGCGAAGAGGTCATCGCCGGGCGCATGCGCAAATCGCGCGACGAGATCAGCCATTGGGCGGAATATGATTACGTCCTCGTCAACCGCGATCTCGACGAGACCGAGGCCAGGCTGCGCACGATTCTGGAGGGCGAGCGCGCCCGCGCCGACCGCCAGCCCTGGCTCAACGATTTCGTGCGCGGGCTCAATGCCGAATACGACGCACGCCAGAAGGGAGAGAAGGCATGATCTATGCGCTGGGCGACATGCTGCCCGAAATCGATACCGACAGCTGGGTGGCGCCCAATGCCGCCGTCATCGGCAAGGTGCGGCTGATGGCAGGTGCCTCGGTCTGGTTCGGCGCCACGCTCAGGGGCGACAATGAATGGATCGAGATCGGCGAGGGCTCGAATGTGCAGGAAGCGTCCACGCTGCACACCGATATCGGCTACCCGCTGACCATCGGGCGCAATGTCACCATCGGCCATAATGTCATTCTGCATGGCTGCTCGATAGGCGAGGGCAGCCTGATCGGCATGGGCGCGACCGTGCTCAACGGTGCGCGCATCGGGCGCGACTGCCTGATCGGCGCCGGCGCGCTGGTCACCGAGGGCAAGGAAATCCCTGATGGCTCGCTGGTGATGGGCGCGCCGGGGCGCGTGGTGCGTGAACTCAGCGCGGCGCAGCGCGAACAGCTTCGCCACGGCGCCGAGCATTACCAGGAAAACATGCGCCGCTACCGCGACAACCTCAAGCCTGTCGGCTGAACGCGTCGCCGCTCCCTCAATACCCCATAGGCGCGATCAGGCGGCGAAAGGCGGCCAGCGGGTCGGGCGCTTCCCAGATCTCGGTGCCGAGCGCGACGAAATCCACCACCGGCGCCAGCTCGCCCACCAGTTCCGGGCTCAGCGCCCCCTCGGCCACCACCGGCACCTCGATCATCTCTGACCACCAGGCAAACAGCTCGCGCCCGGCGCGGGCCTCGGCGCCTGTTCCCAACCCGGTCTCGCCGGCGGGCGCGAAGCTGACATAGTCGGCGCCGGCCTCGGCAGCATTGATCCCCTCATGGCGCGAGGCGCCGCAATCGGCGCCGATGATGAAATCGCCCCCCAGCCGCGCGCGCAGCTTGCGAATGCCACCCGTCCCGCGCGGCAGATGCACCCCGTCCAGCCCCAGCCGCTCGGCCAGCACGACATGGCTTTCCATGACCAGCGCGATGTCGCGCGCATGCGCCAGCTCGCGCAGCGCATCGGCGGCGCGAGCGATGCGCGCCTCGTCGCCGCCGGCCAACGCCAGGCGCAGACAGGCCACCGGCGCGGCATCGAGCACCGTCGAGAGGACCGGAACGAATTCATCGATCTCGAAAGCCGCCGGGGTAATCAGGTAAAGCTGCGGGCGGTCGGGCTGGTCAGACATGGCGGAACCCTCGGCAATTGCGGCCCCTGCTTAGCGCCCGCTCGCTGCGCGCGCAATGCGTGCCGGCAGGGCCGGGCAACACATCCCGCCGCCGCACCTTGCCGCACCCCGTCGCTCCCGCCCACACACCCGTGCGGCTTGCGGCGGGGTGCGGCGCGCCCCTCACTTCATCTTGCCCGAAATACTCCGGGGGGAGTCCAGCCTCGGCCCCGAGGCTGGACGGGGGGCAGCGCCCCCCCCCTCATACCTCCTCGATGCGCAGCGCCACCGGCTCGCCCACCACCACCCCGGTGCCCGGCAGCGCCGCCATGGCGTGGCGGATATCGTCGCTCGAGGCCTTGTGGGTGACAATCAGCACCGGCGCCTGGGCATCGTCATGGCCATACTGGCGCATCCGGTCGATCGAGATGCCTGTCTCGCCCAGAAGCGTGGCCACCTTTGCCAGCGCCCCGGGCTTGTCGAGAAGAACCATGCGCAGATACCATTGCGCGCCGGTCGAGACCGCTGCCGGCGGTGCTGCCACCAGGCTGGTGGCGGGCTGGCCGAAGACCGGCAGGCGCATCCCGCGCGCGATGTCGATGACATCGCCCATCACCGCGCTTGCCGTCGGCCCCTCGCCGGCGCCGGCGCCGCGCAGCACGATCTGGCCCACCGAATCGCCCTCGATCACCACCATGTTGGTGCCGCCATCGAGCTGCGCCAGCGGGTGGTGCTCGGGCACCAGGCAGGGGGTCATGCGCTGCTCCAGCCCGCGCCCGGTCATCTGCGCCACGCCCAGAAGCTTGATCGCATAGCCCATGTCGCGCGCCAGACGGATGTCATGGGTCGCGATCGCGCCGATGCCCTGCAGCTCGATGGCATCGAAATCCACCCGGCAGCCAAAGGCCAGCGCCGCCAGGAGGCTGAGCTTGTGCGCGGCGTCGATGCCGCCGACATCCAGCTCGGGGTCGGCCTCCAGAAAGCCCAGCTGGCGGGCCTCTTCGAAAACCGTCTCATAGCTCAGCCCGGCGCTTTCCATGCGCGTGAGGATATAGTTGCAGGTGCCGTTCATCACCCCCATGACGCGCAGCACCTCATTGCCCGCCAGCCCTTCGCCCAGGGCCTTGATCACCGGAATGCCGCCCGCCACCGCCGCCTCGAAGCGCAGCGCCCGTCCCGCCGCCTCGGCGCGTTCGGCCAGCGCCTGACCATGATGGGCCAGCAGTGCCTTGTTGGCGGTGACCACATCCTTCCCGGCATCGAGCGCGGCCTCGACGCTGGCCTTGGCCGGACCATCCTCGCCGCCCATCAGCTCGATCACCAGATCGACATCCTCGCGCCGGGCCATCGCCACCGGGTCGTCCTCCCAGCCATAGGCCGAGATATCGGCGCTACGGTTCTTCTGGCGCGAGCGGGCGCTGACCGCGGTGATCTCGACGGGCCGGCCGGCGCGCGCGGCGATCATCGCGCCGTGGCGCTGGACGATCTTCACCACTCCGATGCCGACGGTGCCCAGACCAATGATGCCCAGGCGAAGGGGGCTTGTCATGTACAGGACTCCGGGTTTGTCAGGGCATGCGCGGCCCCGGTCTGGGCGCGTGTTAATGCCCAAGGCCGCGGCTGTGAAGCGCTTTCTGGCCGGTTCTTCGCGGCGAGGGGTAAAGCGGGGCGCCGCCCCCCGCCCGCTGCGCGGGCTGCCCGCAGAGTATTTCGGGCAGGTTGAAGCAGTGCGTCAGTCGGGCCGAAAGGCCATCGCAAGGCCGTTGATGCAGTGGCGCAGCCCGGTGGGTTGCGGTCCATCCTCGAAGACATGGCCCAGATGGCCGCCGCAGCGGGCGCAATGCACCTCGGTGCGGCGCATGAAGAAGCTGGTGTCGATGGCATAGCCGACCGCGCCCTCGATCTCCTGCCAGAAGCTGGGCCAGCCGGTGCGGCTGTCGTATTTCGTCTCGGAGCGGTAGAGCGGGTTGCCGCAACCGGCACAAAGATAGCTGCCGGCGCGTGATTCGTTCAGGAGCGGCGAGCGCTCGCCCATCAGCGAATTGGTGAAAGGCTGTTCGGTGGCATGCTCGCGCAGCACGGCAAATTGCGCCGGGCTCAGCCGCGCGCGCCATTCCTCTTCGCTCAGGCTTATCTCGAAATTCGCGCCTTCATCTGTGGCGGCATGGCCGACACCGGCCCGTCTGCCGCCAGCACCCAGCGCCAGCGCGCCAACCCCGGCCAGCAGCGCCGCACCCATGAACACCCGGCGCGGCAGCGCCCCAGACCTTTCCCGCCCCGGCAACCGGTCGCGCTGTGTCAAGGCCTGGCTCCTTCTTTCAAATCCCTGCCCGAGAAGTTATATCATGCCCGGGCACCGGCCAGCGCCGCGTGCTCACAACCGCGTCACCCCGCCCGCTGCATATCGGCCCGCTACATATCGGATCGTCGCATGTCGCTGCCCCCTGGCTTTCTGGAGGAACTGCGCTCGCGGGTTTCGCTGGCGCAGGTGGTGGGCCGCAAGGTGAGTTGGGATCAGCGCCGCTCGAACCCCTCGCGCGGCGACTGGTGGGCGCCTTGCCCCTTTCACCAGGAAAAGACCGCCAGCTTTCATGTCGATGATCGCAAGGGGTTCTATTACTGCTTTGGCTGCCACGCCAAGGGCGATGCGCTGAGCTTTCTGCGCGACAGCGAGAACCTGGGCTTTCTGGAGGCGGTGGAACTGCTGGCGCGCGAGGCGGGCATGGCGATGCCGGCACGCGACCCGGCCGCCGCGCAGCGCGAGGACCGCCGCGCCACGCTGGTCGGGGTGATGGAACAGGCGGCGCGTTTTTTCCGGCTGCAGCTTGCCGGCGGCGCCGGGGCAGGCGCGCGCGACTATCTGGCGCGGCGCGGGCTGGATGCTCAGGCGCAAGAGCGTTTCGGGCTGGGTTATGCCCCCGATGCGCGCCAGGCGCTCTGGGCGCATCTGACTGGCGCCGGGGTGGCCCCCGATCTGATCGTCGAGGCCGGGCTGTGCGCGCGCCCCGACGACGGCGGCGCGCCCTATGACCGCTTTCGCGGGCGCGTGATCTTTCCCATCCGCGATGCGCGCGGGCGCTGCATCGCCTTTGGCGGGCGCGCGCTGGCCGAGGTTGCGCGGGCGAAATATCTCAACTCGCCCGAGACCGCGCTCTTCGACAAGGGCCGCACGCTTTACAATATCGGCCCGGCGCGCGAGGCGTTGGGCAAGGCGGGCGGGCAGGGCGCAAGGCTGGTGGTGGCCGAGGGCTACATGGATGTCATCGCCCTGGTGCTGGCCGGGTTCGAGGCCGCCGTGGCGCCCCTGGGAACGGCGATCACCGAGGACCAGCTGCGCCTTTTGTGGCGGCTGGCCGACGAGCCGGTGGTGGCGCTCGATGGCGACAGGGCCGGGCTGCGCGCCGGGCACCGGCTGGCCGAGCTGGCGCTGGGGATGATGGCGCCGGGGCAGGGGCTGCGCTTTTGCCTGCTGCCCGCGGGGCAGGACCCCGACGATGTGCTGCGCGCGGGCGGTGCACCGGCGATGCAGGCGATTCTGGACCGCGCGCTGCCGCTGTCGGAATTTCTCTGGCAGGCCGAGACGGCGGGCGAGCCGCCCGCCAGCGCCGAGGCGATCGCGGCGCTGGATGCGCGGTTGCGCGCGCTGGCCGCGCGAGCGCAGGCACCGGGGCTGCGCCAGGCGCTCCAGGGAGAATTTCGCAATCGCCTGAAGCGGCTGGAGTTCGAGCTGGCCGGGCGCCGCTGGAAGAAATCCAAGGCCGATCCGGGCGCCAAGCCAACGACGCGCGCAACGCCGCTGGCCTCGGCCGCCGATGGCCAACCGGTGGACGAGGCGCTGCGCGAGGCGCGGATACTGGCCATGCTCTATGCCCATCCCGCGCTCATCGCGCGCTTCGAGACGGCGCTGTTGCAGATCGAGCCCATCCACGCCGATCACGACGCGCTTTTCGCTCGGTTGATCGAGGCCGCCGCCGAGGCCGAGCCGCCCGATGCGGGCAGCCTGGCCGCCAGCGCCGGGCCGGCACTGGAATCGCTGCGTGCGCGGCCCTATATCCGCTCGATGCCGTATTTGCGTCCGGGTGCCGATATCGAGCAGGTCGCGTTGTGCCTGGCCGAGGATTTTGCCATTCTCGCTGCGCGCCGCTCGGCGCGCAGCGAGATCGCCGAGGCCATGGCCGATCTTGATTCGTTGCCCGATGAGGGCATGACGTGGCGCCTGGCCCAGGCCGCCGCCGCGCTCGATGACGCCGGGCGCACGCGGTTCGATCAGAAGGGAAACGAAGCCGATGACGATCACGCCCGCCTTTCAGACCAGCTGCAAAGCCTGATCGATGCCGAAATCTGGATAAAGAAACGCCCGCGACGCTGATTGCCGCCGTTTTTCGCGGTTTAGCCGCGCCATCCCCCTGTGATTCGGCGCACCGAATCGCTACATGAGAAAGACCGAATCATGCCCCTGCGCGGAGGACCCATGGTCGCCAAGGATACCGAAGACGCCAAGACCGACGATCAGGAAGCCGAATTCATGCTCGACATGAGCCAGGCATCGGTGCGGCGGATGATCGCCCAGGCAAGGGAGCGCGGCTTCATCACGCATGAGCAGCTCAACCAGGTAATGCCGTCAGATCAGGTCTCGTCCGAGCAGATCGAGGATGTGATGTCGATGCTCTCGGAGATGGGCATCAATGTCGTCGAGGATGACGAAGCCGCCGAAGAGCCCGAGGCCGCCACGCCGGCGACCACGGGCTCGACCGAGTTGGTCGTTGCTGCCAGCACATCGGAAACGCTCGACCGCACCGATGACCCGGTGCGCATGTATCTGCGCGAGATGGGCTCGGTCGAGCTGCTCTCGCGCGAGGGCGAGATAGCCATCGCCAAGCGCATCGAGGCCGGGCGCAACACCATGATCGCGGGGCTTTGCGAAAGCCCGCTCACCTTCAAGGCGATCATCGTCTGGCGCGACGAGTTGCTGTCGGAAGACGTGCTGCTGCGCGATGTCATCGACCTGGAAACGACCTTCGGCACCGCGCTCGATGACGACGAAAACGGCAGTGTCATGGAAACGCTGCCCCAGGCGCAGGCGGGGGGCGCCCCCGCCGCGGCCCCTGCCGCCGCCGGCCAGAAGCGCAGCGAGCCCGAGCTTGACGCCGATGGCAACCCCATCGCCGGCAATGACGACGAAGACGACGAATTCGACCAGTCCAGCCTGTCGCTGGCAGCGATGGAGGCCTCGCTCAAGCCGCGCGTGCTCGAAACGCTCGACCGAATCGCCGCCAATTACGAGCAGCTGTCGCAGATGCAGAACCGGCGCATGCGCGCCACGCTCGAGGAAGACGCGCGCTTTTCGGCTTCGCAGGAATCGGCCTATCAGAAACTGCGCTCCGAGATCGTGGAACTGGTCAACTCGCTGCATCTGCACAACAACCGCATCGAGGCGCTGATCGACCAGCTTTACGGCATCAACAAGCGCATCATGACCATCGACGGCGCCATGGTGAAGCTGGCCGATCTGGCGCGCATCAACCGGCGCGATTTCATCGAATCCTATCGCGGCTACGAGCTTGACCCCACCTGGTGCGAACGCATGGCCGTGGCCAGCGGGCGCGGCTGGGACGTGCTGATGGAGCGCCACCGCGACAAGGTGCTCGAGCTGCGCGAGGAAATGGCGCAGGTGGGCCAGTATGTCGGGGTGGATATCTCGGAATTCCGCCGCATCGTGAGCCAGGTGCAGAAGGGCGAGAAGGAAGCCCGCCAGGCCAAGAAGGAGATGGTCGAGGCCAATCTGCGGCTGGTGATCTCCATCGCCAAGAAGTACACCAATCGCGGGCTGCAATTCCTTGATCTCATTCAGGAAGGCAATATCGGCCTGATGAAGGCGGTGGACAAGTTCGAATACCGCCGCGGCTACAAGTTCAGCACTTACGCCACCTGGTGGATCAGGCAGGCCATTACCCGCTCGATCGCCGATCAGGCGCGCACCATCCGTATTCCGGTGCACATGATCGAGACGATGAACAAGCTGGTGCGCACCTCGCGCCAGATCCTGCACGAGATCGGCCGCGAACCCTCGCCCGAGGAACTGGCCGAGAAGCTGCAGATGCC